>NZ_QOUX01000033.1 GCF_004116265.1 Anaerobacillus alkaliphilus
GCGATAGCGAAGAGGTCACACTCGTTCCCATGCCGAACACGATCGTTAAGCTCTTCAGCGCCGATGGTAGTTGGGGGTTTCCCCCTGTGAGAGTAGGACGTTGCTAGGTAAAAAAACACATCCCATGTGGATGTGTTTTTTTTGTTTATATAAGAAGTTTAGGATAGGTTAGCTCGTATATGTGCATCTGCGTCTACTAGTAACGCTCCGAAGCAGGCTTCCTCGATGCAAAGCTGCCCGGAGTTAATCAAGGAAGTATCTCATGAAGTGAACGAGGTCAGTAGCTTTCCTGCGTCTACGAGCTATGCTCCGAAGTGTGCTTCCTCGTCGCAAAGCTGCGTTTAGGTATTCATTGAAGTTAACTCACGATGTGAACGAGGTCAGTAGCTTCGTTGCTAGGTAGAAAAAACACATCCCATGTGGTTGTGTTTTTTTATTGTTTCATATGTAATCATTTACTTTCTCTTACTTCGGCCAGTAAATCAAATACTGCTCAAAATACTTTTTCTGCCATGATCTGTCGAAATCTATTGTGCTTTTTTTGCTAGAAAAAAATATAAAATATAGTAGTCAATTACTACGAGAAAGAGGGTGAATAGGTGCAAGGATGGAAGCTAAAAGTAAATTGTTATCTAGTTGGGTTACTTATTGTTTCATTTGGGGTAAGTTTAATGGTTAACTCAAATTTAGGTGTAGGACCATGGGATGCCCTATTTGTGGGACTTGCAATGAAATTGGGGTTAACAGTAGGGAGCTGGTTAGTCATTATAGGGCTGATATTAATTTTATTAAATAGTTTCCTTTATCGAAATAAACCTGACTTTACAGCATTTCTCACAATTTTTGTACTGGGAGTACTTATTGACTTTTGGCTTATTTTCGTATTTTCAGAAATTGCAATAATTTCAATCATCGTAAGAGTAATCTTTTTACTGATTGGCATATTATTAATTGCGATAGGAATAGCTCTATACCTTCAAGCAAACTTTGCAAAGAATCCAATAGATAATTTGATGCTTGCTGTCCAATTTAGAACAGGAAAGAGCTTAACCGTTTCAAAAACAATTATTGAAGTATCTGCTCTGCTTTTAGCATTCCTTGTTGGTGGCCCAATTGGTCTTGGAACAATTCTAGTAACTTTTTTCATCGGTCCCCTTATTCAAATCTTCCATTCTCCAATCTCTAAAAACCTAAAATTCTGAATTTATAAAATTTTTTAAAAAATTAAGAGGAATAGATGTCTTAATGAAGAATATTTATTAGTAGGAGCCCCTCCTCATCAATGAGGAGGGGGATATAAATACTTAGGAGGTGTTAAGTAAAACTAAGATGAAAGGTTTATCGAAGAAAACTACTATTCTTGAGGAGTATGATTTTTTCTCTACAAAAGGTGAACTAACGGAGTTTTTATTATTAAAGAAGCTTTCTGAGACAAATGAACCGGTTGGTTCATGGGTACTAAAGACAATGTTAGAGGTGAATGGACTTGAGGTAAGCACTGCAACTGTTGGCCGAATATTAAAAACATTAGATGCGAAGAAGTATAGCAAACTTGTTGAAAATCAAGGAAGGCTATTAACTGCTAAAGGACAAACGTATATTAGTCATCTGTCCGATGAAGTAGAAAGGATGAGACTTCAACAAAATTTAATGGAAGCCTCAAAACCTGGAGATTTTGGTGAACTTCTTGATCTTATAATTGCTAGAAAAACGATTGAGTGCGAGACAGTAAGACTTGCAGCATTAAGAGCAACAGTTGATCATATTGAGGATTTATATCATTCTCTTGAAGATCATGATCATGATGTTTCCTGTAAAAAGGATCCTAATCCTGTCGCTTGTATATTTCATGAAAAGATAGCAGAGGCTTCTCAAAATCGCTTTCTGATTGCAACGTTAAATATTTTAATATATGAGGAGCTAAAACTTGAATCCAAAATCTCTGATTTAATTACCCGTGAGAAGGGTGCAGAGTATGTGCAGCACCACCGACTAATAGCGGATGCAATAAGAGATAGAAATGCAGATTTAGCTGTTCGGTATATGCAAGAACATATGGATGCCATGCTATCTGCAATTGAAGAGCAGAGTGGTGTGGTAAGTTACGGGAGTAAGAAACAAACCTAAATAAAAGGTAATCAAAAAAATCAGTGGGGTGATGATAAAAATGGAGTTCGGAATATTGGCATTAATTCCACCGCTCGTCGCAATTTTATTTGCTCTAAAAACTAAGCAGACCTTATTATCTTTATTTATTGGTGTTTGGATTGGCTCTACGATTATTTATAATTGGAATCCATTAGTAGGGTTTGTTAGTACAATTTCTGAATTTATTATTCCTTCTATTGCTGATCCTTGGAATGCTGGATTACTATTATTAGTTACTCTTGCTGGTGGATTTGTTCACGCTTTAAAAGTGTCTGGAGCAGCACAAGCATTTGCTCAAGCAGCAACAAGAAAAATTAATACAAGAAAGCGAGCACAGACTACTACTTGGGCTAGTGCATTTGCTTTTTCGTATACAGAGCCGGTTCTTATCCTAGGAACTATCATGCGTCCAATAACTGACCGGTTGAAGGTATCTCGCGTAAAGTTAGCATATATATTGGATTCAATGGGTGCCTCATTAGCTTCCATGTCTCCAATAAGTAGCTATGGTCCATTCATTACGGGTTTGATAGCTGTTCAATTAACTGCAATAGGCTTGTCTGATAATCCTTGGGGTTTATTTTTAGCGATGATCCCATATAATCTTTATGGTATTTTTGCAATGCTAACGGTACTTTTTGTTATTCGTACTGGATTAGATATCGGACCAATGTATCACGCTGAAAAGCGAGCAGTAGAAACTGGTCAGTTACTTGGGGAAAATGATAAGCCAATGATCATGGATTTAGATGAAGAAGAACTTCCAGCAGGTTATTCATTATCAATTAAAAACTTCTTAATTCCAATGGGATTACTCTTTGCTTCCATTTTTGGTGTCATTTTTTGGTCAGGCGATATCTTGGCAAATGGTTTTAGACAATCGTTTATTGAAGCAAACATCGTACTAGCAATTTGTACAGGGTTTGTGGTTGGTTCTATTGGGGCGGTCTTGGTTTCTGTTACTACTGGTCTACACAGTTTTCAAAAATCGGTTGATGAATGGACCAAGGGCATTAAAAACCTAGTAATTGTTCCTATGATCCTTATATTAGCTTGGTCCATTGGTAGTGTAGCAGGAAAGATGGGGTTAGGTGCGTATTTATCTGCCTTGGTTGATAATTATCTCGCAGCAGGAATGGTACCGGCATTAATATTCTTACTGGGGGCAATTATTGCATTTTCTACCGGGAGCTCTTGGGGTGTATTTGCAATTATGATGCCCATTGCAATTCCAATGGCAGATATGCTTGGTGTCCCACTGCCGTTAGTTATTGGTGCAGTGATTAGTGGTGGATTATTCGGTGACCATTGTTCACCAATTTCTGATACTACAATCATGGCTTCAACAGGTGCTGCCTGTGACCACATTGAACACGTAAATACTCAATTGCCATATGCAATTACTGTTGGTATTGCAGCTTTTATCGGTTTCTTAGTTGGAGGCTTTACATTACCGTGGTTAGGAATTGTTACTACAATCGTTGTCATTGTTGGTTCTCTATATTTCTTAAACAAACATGTAAGTAGAAGAGTCGACGACTCCAAAGTAGACAAAAACTTCACAGCGTAAAATCTTGTCGGAACCATATGATAGCTTGGTTCCGACTAGCTTACATAGGTACAAATATTATTAGAGATAATCTGGAGAGGAGAATTAGAAATGAAGGTCAATTATATTATTAAAAATGCTTTCGTGATGACTATGGAGGGAAAAGGCGTCGGTATGATAGAGAATGGTGCCATCGCTATAAAAGATAATAAAATTCAAGCTGTTGGTACATCAGACGATATTAGTCGTGATTATACAGCTGATGAAGTCATTGATGGAAAAAATAAGTTAGTCATGCCAGGTCTTATTGATGCACATATTCATACAGGCATTGGTATTTTGCGTGGCGTTTCTCAGGACATAAATAACTGGATGCAAGAAGGATTATGGCCATTTATGAAGCACGTTACCGTTGAAGATAACGTAAAGGGTTCTATGATGAATATTGTAGAGGGGATAAAAGCAGGAACGACAACTTTCTGTGATTATGACGGCAATATGAATCAGATTGTTGAAAATTATGTTAAGGTAGGGGCCCGTGCCCGGGTGGCAGAGCTTGTAAATGAAATACCAGAAGACATAGGTGATATACCAGTAGGAGAGTTGTATCCCTTCTACTCAGAGATTGGAAACAGAAAACTTAATAATAATATTCGCTTAATGGAAGAATGGCATGAAGCAGAAAATGGTCGCATAACTTGTATGCTAGGGCCTCATGGACCTGATATGATGAGTCTGGAATTAATGTTAGAAATGAAATCGTTAGCAGAAAAGTATGATACCAAATTGCACATGCATGTTGCACAAGGCGACCGTGAAATTGATCAAATGGTCAAACGGTATGGAAAAAGAAGTATAGCATTTTTAGATGAGATTGGTTATTTGAATGAGCGTTTACTTGCGGTTCATTTAACTGAAGCAACAAAAGAAGAGACAATGCAGGTTGCAAGAAGTGGTGCGAAAATGATTAATTGCTCGGGAAGCATTGGCATCATTGACGGCATCGTACCTCCAATCTTAGAGTTTCTAGAAGCTGGTGGAACAGCTGCTCTTGGCTCTGACCAAGCACCAGGAAATAACTGTAACAACATGTTTAACGAAATGAAATTTGTGTCTATCTTAAACAAAGTGAAAAGTCGTAATCCCTCAGTATTTCCGGCTCATCTGGCGTTACGCCTGGCAACAATTGAGTCTGCCAAAGCAATTGGATTAGAGCATGAGGTAGGTTCCTTAAAAGCAGGAAAGAAAGCTGATTTATTAATTGTAGATTTACAAGAACCGAGTATGTCTCCTATTATTACAGCACCAATTCGAAACATTGTTCCTAATCTGGTCTATTCAGCTAAAGGTAGTGAAGTAGAGGCTGTTATGGTGGATGGTAAATTTATCATGAGGGATAAGGAGATTTTAACAATTAGTGAAAAAGAGGTTGTTGAAGTAGCTCAACTAGCTGCTTACGGTATTAGTCAAAAAGCCCAAGGGGATATCTTCCCTAACAGTCCATTATTACAAAGAATGGAATCAGGAGAGCTATAATATTAAACCTCGGTGCATATACACGCACCGAGGTTTTTTGTACACAAGTATTATCCGATAACTTGGTTCAAATAGGAGTTAAATCTCAAGAGGACACCTATTCCGTTGTTTCGTCCGAATACGCCCTTTTTGAAATTTCGCGGTCACCAGTTCCGTTATTTAGCCCAAATAGCACCAAAAACACGGTTCAGAGCATAAATAAGAGGTCGTATGTCGATGAAACTCAAAATCGTCGTATTTTCATCAACGGAACTGGTGTCCGAAGCGATCATAACTACGTCATCACTATTATCGTCTAGCTACGAATTCTCATTACTCTGCTTTATTTCTTTTTCACTAAACATTTCATTCACTTCTTCAAGTTGTTTATGTTGATCAACGGAGTCGCCAGCATAATAAGGTGTAGAGTGAAAAATATCCTTAGAGTCAATATCACTTCGAATAGTAACTTCTTCTCTTTTTAAGTATTCGCCTTTATCCTTGGAACCCATTGTAAGAAAACCTCCCAATGATTATTTCTTTTTTAGTTATGCCCTATCCTTTTCCAAATACTTAATTAGTGGTAAAATCTTAATATTACATTTTAGGTTATTGATTATGTGGAGGAAGTTCATATGACATATAAATTTGGTACAAAAACTGTTCATTTTCAAAAAAAGGCTGAAGGAAGAAATGTTAGCAAAGCCCAGCCGATATACCAAACATCTGCTTTCTCATTCAAAGATTTAGATGATATGGAAGATTTTTATCAAGGTAATAAAGAATATTTATATACAAGATTTAGTAATCCTAATACAGACGATTTAGGTGAAGGTGTAGCCCAGCTAGAAGGAGCACCTAAGGGTGTAGCTACCTCTTCAGGGATGTCAGCAATATTAGCTGGTGTTTTGGCTGTTGTAAGCCATGGCGATCACATTGTTGCTTCTGAAGATATCTATGGTGGAACATACCAACTGTTTGCAAATGAATTAAAAGAATTTGGAATTGAAGTTTCTTTCGTTTCGATGAATAATTCTGATGAAATAGAGAATGCTATTAAAGTAAACACGAAGCTATTATATTCCGAGTCAGTGACAAACCCATTGTTAAGGGTTGAAGATCTACCAGCAATAATCTCACTGGCTAAGAAACATCATTTGACAACAATGATTGATAACACGTTTGCTACTCCGTTTTTACTTAAACCGTACGAATTAGGAGCAGATTTAGTTATCCACAGTGCCACAAAATATATTGGTGGTCATAGTGATGTTACAGCGGGAGTATTAGTTGGTAGGGAAGATTTAATTGCAAAAGCAAAAACAAAGGTTGTTAACTTAGGTGCAAATCTAAGTCCTTTTGAAGCATGGTTAGCATGCAGGGGTTTAAAGACGTTAGCCGTAAGAATGGAACGTCAGGTGAAAAATGCTCAAGCACTTGCTGACTTTCTAAGGCGTAACCCTTTATTAGAAAAAGTCTACTATCCAGAAGCTGTAGCTGAAAATGGCAATGGTGCAATTGTGTCAGTGGATCTTGGTGAGCAGTTTGACATTGAGACATTTTTTAAATCATTAGAATGGATTAAAATTGTTCCAACACTTGCTGGAGTTGAATCTACAGTTACTTATCCAATAAGGACTTCTCATCGTACGGTTCCAGAAGCGATCCGTAGTAAACTAGGAATTACAAGAGGATTAGTGAGAATTTCCTTAGGAATAGAGGATGCAGAAGATATTATTAAAGCTTTTGAAATTGCAATCGAAAAAGCTAAATTGTAAAAATTTGCATTAAGAAATTAGTTGTGGTATGATAACTATATATTAACCAGCTGATTAGTCAGTTGGTATTACCGCGGGGTGGAGCAGTCTGGTAGCTCGTCGGGCTCATAACCCGAAGGTCGTAGGTTCAAATCCTGCCCCCGCAACCAAAAATACATAAATCAAGCGCAGGAATGGATTATTCTTGCGCTTTTATTATTTTTGTTACTACTAGGTTTTTTAGATAAAATAAGATAAACTACTTATGATTGCCTTAGGAAGTGTTCTCCTAAGGTTTTTGAACATAATTAAATCTTTACATAGATAGGTGTGTCTTTGTGTTACGAGATGAATTTGATTTTATAAAGAAAATTAGACCTAAATATTCTTATCAATCTTCGTTAATACAAGGGATTGGTGATGATGCTGCAATTTATTGTAATGAACCTATGTTTGATGAGCTTATCTGTATGGATACAATGGTAGAAGGTGTTCATTTTACAAGACAAACAATGACTCCTTGGATGATTGGTTTTAAAGCTCTTGCAGTTAACATTAGTGATATTGCTGCAATGGGTGGAATCCCAACGTATTACTTAGTATCGATTGCCATACCAGAAGAATGGACGGAAGAGGAATTGACGCAAATATATGCTGGTATGTCTGATTTAGGCAGTAAGTATTCCATGGATTTAATTGGAGGAGACACGGTTTCTTCAAAAAAGGGCTTAATTATTACAGTCACAGTCCTTGGAAAAGTAGAGAAAGGAACTAGTCTTTTACGAAGCAATGCGAAACCAGGTGATCTTGTATTTGTTGTAGGGGACCTAGGAGCATCTGCTGCAGGTTTAGACTTATTATTAAGTACGGGCCTCAATCACCCATATACAGAATACGAAAAACATCTACTAAAAGCACATCAAGAGCCTATCCCTCAAGTAGAAGCAGGACGAATTTTAGCTTGTAGTGGTTTGAATATCTCGTTAAATGATATTAGTGATGGACTTGCAAGTGAAACAAATGAGCTAGCTGAGGCAAGCAGTGTTGATCTACATATTGAATTTGAAAAAGTCCCAAGAAATATATATTTAAATGCTTATCCAATTGAAAAACAAAAACAATGGTGTCTCTTTGGCGGTGAAGACTATCAATTGGTTGGGACAATGTCGGAAGCTGGGTTTAAACAATTAAGTCCAATCCTTAGTGAGAAAAATATAAAACTAACTGTAATTGGTGAAGTAACCGAAGGATCTGGTAACGTTTATTTATATGAAAATAAGCATAAAGAAAAGCTACTTAAAAAGGGCTTTAATCATTTTGATAAAGGTGAATAAAATGGATAACTTGAAAGTACATACATCGTCTCCTGAGCAAACCATGGAGTTGGCGGAGAGACTAGGACAATTCCTAGAAGCCGGCTCGGTGATCACGTTAGAAGGGGATTTAGGAGCAGGTAAAACACATTTTACAAAGGGCTTAGCCAAAGGTCTAGGTGTAAAAAGAAATGTTAATAGCCCTACTTTTACGATCATTAAAGAGTACCAAGGAAGAATGCCACTATATCATATGGATGTGTACCGAGTCTGTGAAGCAGATGAAGACTTAGGCTTTGATGAATACTTTTATGGTGAAGGCGTAACCGTGGTAGAATGGGCTAGTTTGATTAAAGAGCAATTACCGAAAGAACGCCTTGACATTGAGATTTACCATGCGGGTGATGATCGAAGAGAAATAGTTTTAAAACCACTAGGAGAACGGTATATCTTATTATGTAAGGAGTTACAAACAAAATGAAGGTACTTGCTATAGATACATCTACATTTGTCATGGGTGTTGCCCTACTAGATGAAGATAAGGTATTAGGTGAAGTGATTACCAACCTGAAAGAAAATCATTCAATTCGATTAATGCCTGCTGTGGAAAAGTTGATGAAGGATGCAGGAGTCCATCCGAAAGAATTACACAAGATCGTTGTAGCTCATGGACCGGGCTCTTATACAGGAGTAAGAATTGGAGTTACGACTGCAAAAACTCTAGCTTGGACATTAGGAATTCCTCTTATCGGAATTTCAAGTTTAGAGGCTTTAGCTCAAAATGGACGTTATTTTCATGGGGTTATCTCGCCTATCTTTGATGCCAGAAGAGGTCAAGTGTATACAGGACTCTACGGGAATAAAAATGGTCAGATACAGAACCTTAGGGAAGATCAAATTCTGTTACTTGAAGATTGGCTTACACAACTAAATAATGACTTTGAGAATATTCTTTTCTTAGGGAATGATGTCTCTCTGCATAGACAATTAATTATCGAGAAACTAGGGGGCAAAGCAACATTCGGATTAGTAAGTGATCATAACCCAAGACCTGCAGAACTAGCAAGGTTAGCTTTAAATATGGAATCTAAAGAGGATATACATACATTTACCCCTAATTATATTCGCTTAGCAGAAGCAGAGACAAACTGGTTAGCTAGTCAAAAAACTAAGGCCGAGCAAGGATAACTTTATGGAAGCTACTTATAAAATTCGTTATATGGTGAAAGAAGATATTGATGATGTGTTAGTAGTTGAAGAAAAGTCTTTTGCTACGCCATGGAGTCGTACAGCGTTTCTAAATGAAATTCTTCATAATCAATTTGCCCATTATCTAGTTATCGAGAATGAAGGTGAAATTATTGGTTATTGTGGAGTGTGGATCATTGTCGATGAAGCTCATATTACTAACATTGCTATTCATCCTAATTTTCGTGGCTTTAAGCTAGGAGAACAGTTGTTGGTTCATGCGATTGAATTAGCTCGAACATTAGGTGGTACGAAGATGACTTTGGAAGTTCGAGTATCAAACCATGTTGCCCAACGACTTTATAGTAAACTTGGCTTCAAGCCAGGAGGTATTAGAAAACAATATTATACAGATAATCAAGAGGATGCTCTTGTCATGTGGGTGGTCTTATAATGGAAAATAAATATATTTTAGCAATAGAAACAAGCTGTGATGAAACTGCAGCAGCTGTTATTAAAAATGGAAATGAGATCTTATCAAATGTTGTTGCCTCCCAAATCGAGAGTCATAAACGATTTGGTGGAGTCGTTCCGGAAATTGCTTCTCGCCATCATGTTGAACAGATCACGGTTATTATTGAGGAAGCAATGAAAGAGGCAGAGATTGATTATCCTGACCTGTCAGCAATAGCGGTAACAGAAGGTCCTGGGCTCGTAGGAGCTCTATTAATTGGCGTAAATGCAGCAAAAGCACTTGCATTTGCTCATGACCTACCTTTAATCGGTGTTCATCATATAGCTGGACATATTTATGCCAACCAGTTGATAACGGAGCTTAAATTTCCTTTAATGACCTTGGTTGTTTCAGGGGGGCATACAGAACTCGTCTATATGAAAGATCATGGTAGCTTTGAGGTAATCGGTGAGACGAGAGATGATGCGGTAGGAGAGGCTTATGATAAAGTAGCGAGAACGTTAAAACTCCCTTATCCAGGTGGACCTCATATTGATCGGCTAGCAGCAATTGGAACGCCTTCAATTGATCTTCCAAGAGCTTGGTTAGAGCCGGAGTCATATGATTTTTCTTTCAGTGGATTAAAATCAGCAGTTATTAACACCTTACATAATGCAAATCAAAAAGGCGTTGAAATTTCAAATGAAGATTTAGCTGCAAGCTTCCAGGAAAGCGTCATTGAGGTCCTTGTGGAAAAGTCGAAACGAGCGGCTAAAGAATATAATGTGAAACAGTTCCTAGTCGCTGGTGGAGTCGCCGCAAATAAAGGATTAAGAGAAAAGCTAACAGCTGAATTTGATAAATCGGCGATAGAGATAATTATCCCACCACTAAAGTTATGCACAGATAATGCTGCTATGATAGGTGCTGCGGCTTTCATAAAGCTAGAAAAGAAGCATTTTTCAGACTATCGATTAAATGGTAATCCAGGGTTAGATTTAGAAAAACAATAAAAGTTGTCGAAGGCTGTTCTTTAAAATTAAGGGCAGCTTTTTTATTGTCGAATTTGTCTTTATAAACAGTTTTTCAACAAAATGAGGATAAGTGTGAAGAACGTAAAGTTACCAAGGGTTTTATAAAAAAGGAAAAAGGGGAACGTAGGTACTTATTAACAACTCAATTGTGGATAATGTGGATAAGTGCTGCAAAGGGTGTCGAAATAAGGATATATAGTGTGAATAATTACTTTGGGGATAAAACTGTGGATATTGTTAATAACTTTTCATTAAGCTTGAAAATAAAGGTTTAAGTTGTGGGTAATGTTGTTGATAATGTGGATATGTCAGAAAATTTATGAATATTTCTATTCCGAGGGTGTTTATGAACATTAAAAGAAACTTGCTGTTGCTATTTATAATGTACCTGTTTATTTTATGTGGAAAACCTGTTTTTGCTGAAGAGTACTCGAAAAACCTTACAATCATTTTAGTACCAGATTTCTCTTTTCAAGAAGTTACATGGTTAATAGAGAATGGGCATGAAGATGAGTTGTGGAAAACTGGTGGAATGTCAGCAGTCAATATCCGCCCTGATGGTCCATACTCTTATTTAAATAATATTGTTAGTATTGCATCAGGCTCTCGAGGGCTAGGTGTTGAAGGCTGGAATGCGTTTGTGAAAGGTGAATTGGATAGTGGAGTATTAGTTGAAGAACTTTATCAACAATGGACGGGTAGAACTGTTGATGAAGGAAAAGTATTTCATCCCTTATTTCACAAACTTGTTGATAAAAATAAAGATACGACATATCGCACAAAAGTAGGCATACTTGGGCAAACACTAAAAGAGCATGGTGTAAACAGCTATGTTATTGGTAATAGCGACATTGGCCAAGAAAAAGTAAGATATGGACCTACGCTTATAATGGATCGAGAAGGATTTGCTCATGGTTATTTACTGGAAGGAACGAAACCGAGTAAAGGTTCTCCAGGTGGAGTGGTGATGGATGTAGATAATATCTTCACAGTTTTATCCACACCTAAAGCAGAACCGTCTCTTACTGTCATTGAATGGGGAGACTTGTATCGATTGTATAAGCAAAAAAGTAATATGGAGGCAGATTACTTTGAGAAACAATATGAAACAGCATTGTTAAACTTAGAGAAATTCCTGACGCTCCTAGTTGAGAATGGTTATACACAAAATATTATGTTGTTATCCCCAATGATGAATAGTGATGCTTACCAAAATAAAGAACGGTTAGCTCCACTATTTTATTGGAGTCATTCATCCACATTTTATTTACAGTCATCTACAACAAGACAACCGTTTGTCGTCAGCAATTTAGATATGGTACCAACTATCCTTCACTTTTTTGAGATAGAGGCTGAAGATAATTTTTTTGGGAAACCAATTCAAAGAGTAGCAACTATCGGGCCAACATTAGAAGAAGGTTTAACTAAGATTGATCTAATGTTTACAATTTTTAAAACTCGAAATGTAATCTTATCAAGCTATATTACCTTACTTGTTCTTTTATTAATTATTACTAGTGTTATTATTATGTTTAAAATACAGATTGCTTTTTGGAAAGAGATTGCAAAAATTTTGCTTATCGCCGGGATAAGTTCACCATTATGGTTACTTATCACCCCATATAGTTTGTATTACATTCAACCAAACGTCTATCTGATACTGCTAATCTTTTGTAGCTATATTACAGGTTTCCTCGTTGTAAGGTTTGTTCCTAAACCTATATTTTTCATGAGCATAGCTCTATTTTCAGCCATAACAATAGACTTGCTCATGGGAAACTTCTTTATGCAAAGATCCTATTTAGGGTATGATCCAATCATAGGCGCTAGATATTATGGGATCGGTAATGAATTTGCAGGTGTCTATTTAATTGCAGGACTTCTTCTATTAGAAAGGCCACTTTTTAGAAGATGGTTATTAGTAATCGTGTTAAGCATAAGCCAACTCTTTTTATTAAGTTCAACAAATCTAGGAGCTAACGCAGGTGCAACCATTTCTGCTGGAATTATGTTTGGTTATTACGGGTATCGCAACTATTTTCCCAATATGAATTGGCGAAAGCTTATGATGATTTTTTTATGCCTCCTAGCTGTGACTATTTTGTTTCTGTTACTTACGCAAATGAACGGGAAGGAATCGCATATTGGCTATGCATTTACAAGAATGTTCCAAGGTGACTTTCAATACATCGTTGATACGATTAAAAGGAAGCTCGAAATGAATTGGAAAATTTTTCGATTCAGTAATTGGACGCAACTGTTTGTGACAACATATCTTTTGATTGCATTATATTTATGGCGGAAAAAAGGGATTGTCAGTAGTGGGGTAAAGAGGCTTCTTATTCAAACAGGAGTTGTTGCTTCGGTTACTTTATTATTACTAAATGACTCTGGTGTCGTAGCAGCTGCTACATCGATGTTTATCATTGTTTGTACGAGCTATTATTGGGCACTAGATGAATAAAATTGTGTAAGTAGTGCATCGAAGCACTACTTACACAATTCAAAATTCACACTTATTCCTCTAGTTCACTCCACTCTTCCATGAGAGAATCTAGTTCTTGTTTTTGTTGTTCAATTTCATTGTTAAGTTGAGCTACTTGATTGTGATCTTGGTAGACCTCTGGGTCACAAAGAGCTTCTTCCTTTTCAGCAATTGATAGTTCAATTTTTTCAATGGTCTGTTCAATTTCCTCTAGACGCCTCTGACGTTGACGTTCTTTTCGTTTTGCTTCTTTGTCTTGAAGGAATGTTTGTTTATTTGGTTGTTCTTCTTGATGCTGAACCTTTACCTCTTGTTTTTCTTTTAATTCCTTGCGTTCAAGGTTCTCTTGTTTCTTCAATAGGTAGTAATCATAATCTCCAATGTAGTCGATTAGACCTTCGTAAGTCATTTCCACGACTCGTGTCGCCATCCGGTTTACAAAATAACGGTCATGGGATACAAACAGGATTGTGCCAGGATAATCTAGCAATGCACTTTCAAGAATTTCTTTGCTGTCTAGATCAAGATGGTTTGTTGGCTCGTCCAAAATTAAAAAATTAGCTTTTTGCATCATTAATTTTGCTAGTGCCACGCGAGCTTTTTCTCCGCCACTTAAATCAGAAACGCTTTTGAGCACATCGTCACCACTAAATAGGAAGTTACCTAAGATCGTTCGAATTTCTTTTTCGGGTGTAAGAGGATAATCATCCCAAAGTTCATATAATACCTGTTTATTAGAATTCAGCTTTGCTTGTTCCTGGTCATAGTAACCAATTGTGACATTACTACCGTACTTTATTGTTCCTGCTACAGGACTTAATTGCTCGGTAATGATTTTTAATAGAGTAGATTTTCCGATACCATTTGGTCCAAGTAATGCAATACTTTCTGATCGATTGACTGCCAAGGTAAGCTTTTCAAATAAAGGCTTACTATTTGGGTAGCCTCCGGAAAGTTGATCAATTCTTAATACATCATTACCAGTTTGCTTTTTAATCTCAAATGAAAAGCGAGCAGACTTTTCATCTCCTTGAGGGCGATCTAATACATCCATTCGTTCTAGTTGTTTCCGACGACTTTGTGCTCGTTTCGTGGTAGATGCTCGGGCAATATTCTTTTCAACAAATGTTCTCAGCTTATCAATTTCATCTTGTTGCTTTTCGTACTGCTTCATTTCAATTTCATAGCGCTTTGCTTTTTCATCCAAGTAATGGCTGTAGTTACCAACAAATTTCGTTGCTTTTGTTCTGGATATTTCATAGACAACATTGGCAACCTTGTCAAGGAAGTAACGGTCATGGGAAACAATTAAAATAGCGCCATCATAGTGAAGAAGATATTGTTCTAACCAGGCAAGAGTTTCTAAGTCTAGGTGGTTTGTCGGCTCGTCCAAAATAAGTAGATCAGGGCGGGTTAGTAATAGTTTACCTAATGCTAGGCGAGTTTTTTGGCCACCACTTAATGTTGAAACTTCGGTGCTATAGTCTTTATCAGAAAAGTGTAAACCCGATAGTATACCGCGAATATCAGCTTCATATTTATAACCGCCTCTTTCTTTAAAGCTCTCAGAAAGTAGATCATAATCTTTTAAAAGTTTTTCATATACTTTTTCGTCGCTAATACATTCAGGATCTGACATTTTGGCTTCCAAGTTTCGCAACTCTTTTTCCATTTGGATGAGAGGAGCAAATACGGTTAACATCTCGTCCCAGATAGAACGACTCGATTCTAAACCAGTATCTTGAGCTAAATAGCCTATCGTTACATCTTTAGGAATAATAATGTCACCAGAATTGTAAGATAGTTTTCCGGCAATAATTTTTAAAAGAGTAGATTTACCAGCACCGTTTCTACCAACGATCGCAACACGATCTTGTGAATGAACTTCTAATTTTATATTCGATAATATTGGTTCCACACCAAATGTTTTTGTTAATTGGACACACTGTAAAAGTATCATAAATTCATCATCCTAACATAAGTAGCAATCTAACGTTTATTCCATTATAATATACCGTTAGTGTACCGTAATTAATTATGGACAAGCAAATAATACTTTCAGCAATACCAATTGAATTTAAAATTAGATATTTCATTTGTGTTACAAAAAATGAAACGATTACAAATTTGACAAAATGGTGTACAATATACTTGTGACGGTTTGAAAGGGGACATTTAGTATGTCAGAATTTACTCATTTTAATGAACAAGGTCGCGCAAAAATGGTAGATATCTCAGAAAAAAATGAGACAATACGAACAGCATTAGCTAAGACTAGTGTCGAAGTAGGGAAAGAAATATACGAGAAAATTCGTCAAGGCTCCATAGGAAAAGGCGATGTACTAGCTGTTGCACAAGTGGCAGGCGTTATGGCAGCCAAGAAAACAGCAGATTGGATACCGATGTGTCATCCACTAGCATTAACAGGTGTTGATGTAACGTTTGATTGGCATACAAATGAAGATAACTATAAACTTAACATTTACGTAAAAGTAAAAACTAAAGGAAGTACCGGAGTAGAGATGGAAGCACTAACGGCAGCCTCTGCGGTAGCCCTGACAGTTTATGATATGTGTAAAGCTGTAGATAAAGGGATGGTTATTGGACCTACATACTTAATGGAAAAAACAGGCGGAAAAAGTGGAGATTTTAAAAGAGAAACAGAAATAGAATAATAAACTAAAAAAAATTTGTACCAACTAAAGGGAGAAACCAGGGGATTGTCGGTAGCATATGTGAATTGATAAACAAGAATAAGGTGTGGCTATAGAAAACAGGGGGTATAATTACTACCCTAGATTTTGTTTGCCCTTTATCCAGTTAAAAGGTACAGGTTGGAGGCAGAAAATGAATATCGATCAAACGAAAATTCCTCAAGCGACTGCAAAACGATTACCTTTGTATTATCGATTTTTAGAAAATTTACAAGCATCTGGGAAACAACGAGTATCGTCTTCGGAATTAAGTGAAGCGGTAAAAGTCGATTCTGCAACAATTCGACGTGACTTTTCTTATTTTGGAGCTTTAGGTAAGAAAGGTTATGGATATAACGTTAATTATCTACTAACTTTTTTTAGAAAAACATTAGACCAAGACGAGGTTACAAATGTAACCTTAATAGGTGTCGGGAATTTAGGGACAGCATTTTTGCATTATAACTTTTCAAAAAATAATAGTACAAAAATAGATATGGCCTTTGATGTTGATGTTAACAAAGTAGGAACAGAGATTGGTAACGTTCCAATATATCATTTAGATGATTTGGAAAAGATCCTGGATCCAAACGTTTCAGTTGCAATTCTAACCGTACCTTCTTCTGTAGCACAAAAAGTTGCAGATCGCTTGGTAGCTTGCGGTATTAAAGGTATCTTAAACTTTACTCCTGCACGTTTATCGGTTCCAAAAAACGTACGAGTTCATCACATCGATTTATCGGTAGAACTTCAATCGTTAATTTACTTCTTGAAGCATTATCCAATTTAAAGTTGAAAGGTTATCACTAAAGTGGTAGCCTTTTTTGTTTCTGGTTAGTCTTGTTAATCTAAGTGGGAAACCATGTTAAGGTAACGCAAGGTATTCTATCGTTCCCAAACCGAGCGGAGAGTGAAAGAAAAGGTAACGCAAGGTGTTCTATCGTGCCCGAACCGAGTGGAGAGTGAAAGAAAAGGTAACGCAAGAGGTGCTAACGTGCCCGAACCGAGTGGGGAGTCAAAGAAAAGGTAACGCAAGAGGTGCTAACGTGCCCAAACGGAGTGGGGAGTGAAAGAAAAGGTAACGCAAGAGGTGCTAACGTGCCCAAACGGAGTGGGGAGTGAAGGAAAAGGTAACGCAAGAGGTGCTATCGTGCCCAAACCGAGCGGAGAGTGAAAGAAAAGGTAACGCAAGAAGCGCTAACGTGCCCAAACGAAGTGGAGAGTCAAAGAAAAGGTAACGCAAGAGGTACTATCGTGCCCAAACGAAGTGGAGAGTCAAAGAAAAGGTAACGCAAGAGGCTCGATCGTGCCCGAACCGAGCGGAGAGTGAAAGAAAAGGTAATGCAAGAAGCGCTAACGTGCCCAAACCGAGCGGAGGGTGAGAGAAAAGGAACCGTAAGAAGTGCTAACGTGCCCAAACTGAGTGGGGAGTCAAAGAAAAGGAAACGCAAGAGGTGCTAACGTGCCCGAACTGAGCGGAGAGTGAGAGAAAAGGAAACGCAAGAGGTGCTAACGTGCCCAAACGGAGTGGGGAGTGAAAGAAAAGGAAACGCAAGAGGTGCTAACGTGCCCAAACGGAGTGGGGAGTGAAGGAAAAGGAAACGCAAGAGGTGCTATCGTGCCCAAACCGAGCGGAGAGTGAAAGAAAAGGAAACGCAAGAAGCGCTAACGTGCCCAAACGAAGTGGAGAGTGAAAGAAAAGGAAACGCAAGAAGCGCTAACGTGCCCAAACGAAGTGGAGAGTGAAAGAAAAGGTAACGTAAGAGGCGCTAACGTGCCCAAACGAAGTGGAGAGTGAAAGAAAAGGTAACGTAAGAGGCGCTAACGTGCCCAAACCGATTGGAGAGTGAAAGAAAAGGTAACGTAAGAGGCGCTATCGTGCCCAAACCGAGCGGGGAGTGAAAGAAAAGGAAACGCAAGAGGTGCTATCGTGCCCAAACGGAGTGGGGAGTGAAAGAAAAGGAAACGCAAGAAGTGCTATCGTGCCCAAACCGAGCAGAGAGTGAAAGAAAAGGTAACGCAAGAAGTGCTATCGTGCCCAAACCGAGCAGAGAGTGAAAGAAAAGGTAACGCAAGAAGCCCTAACGTGCCCGAACCGAGCGGAGAGTGAAGGAAAAGGTTACAGTAGGAGTCTCTACACCATTTTCAATTACCATCTGCAAGAAAATTGGAAGTGTTTTTCATTCTATTCACTAATTGAACGTGATATAGTAGTAATAGAAATTATTTCGGGAAACGAGGTATTTTTTATGAGCAAATTACTCCCTGAAAAGTGGCTAGTTGTCATAGCGGTTTTGTTAGGGACTTTTACTATTATTTTAAACAACAGTATGTTAAACCCAGCGATTCCCTATTTAATGGATGTCTTTGATGCTGATGCTGTTTCTACTGGCTGGGTAATTACTGTTTTTATGGTAACGATGGGAATTACCGTGCCGCTAACTGGTTATTTAGGCGATAAATATGGAAAGAAAAAGCTTTATCTTGCTGGCTTAGTCATTTTTATGATCGGTTCGATTTTAGGATCTTTTTCATGGGATTTAAGCTCGCTTATCTTTTTCCGTGGTATTCAAGGGATTGCAGGAGGAATTATGATGCCTTTATCAATGGCACTTATATTCGAAGTGTTCCCAAGAAATGAGCGAGGTCTTGCAACTGGAATTTGGGGAATTGCTGCAATGATGGCTCCAACGATTGGTCCTACGGTCGGAGGACTTATTATTGAAGCAGGAAGTTGGCAGTGGCTCTTCCTATTCAATGTACCAATTGGCATACTAGGAATTATCATCGGTGCCATGTATCTTAAGAACACAAATAAAGTTAGTGGAATTTCGTTTGATAAGTGGGGGTTTCTAACGGTCACAATTGGTGTGGGAGCGATATTGTATGGTTTAGGGAGAGTATCGGCGTTAGAACATCTAGTTCAACCTCTTAATCTGGTTTTATTTACTCTAGGTATGATCTCCTTACTACTGTTTGTGAAAATTGAAAATCGACATGATCAACCTTTGTTAGATTTATCAATTTTTGAAAATAAGGCATTCACATATAGTGTTTGGATAGGCATTTCTACTTCATTAGGGTTATTTGGAGCAATTTTCCTAATTCCATTATTGATCCAGCATGTGTATGGGTTAGGCCCCGTGATAACTGGGCTGGTTTTTCTACCTTCAGCTCTTTTCACCGGGATTTTTATGACCATTGGTGGAAGGTTACTAGATCGCCATGGTCCGTTATTCGTTGTAACTAGCGGTCTTGTCATTATGGCAGTCTTTACATTAGCTCTAGGATTTACGACCATGGAAACATCGCTCATAACGATCTTTGTTTTAATGGCGCTACGAGGTATTGGGCAAGGTTTCTCAACGATGCCAGCAACGACGGCTGGAATGAATTCCATTCCGGATAGGTTTATTTCTCGGGGATCAGCAATGAACAATGTTTTGCGACAGATGAGTTCTGCCTTAGGAATTGTCTTTATCTCCATTTATTATGAGGTTCGTAGAGTTCAGGTGTTTGCTACTGTAGATACGATGCAGGAAGCTAGTTTACAAGCAATACGAGAAGGGTTTTTTCTTTTAGGCATGATAGCCTTATTGACCATACCTTTGGGTTGGATGTTAGGAAAAGCTAGCAAAAATGAAGAAAGTAAAAAAACAATGACTGCGTAATGTGAGTAAAAAAAGCTTCACTAATGAAGCAATTCAGTATAGAAAATTTATTAAACTGTGTTATGATTAATACAAAGAATATGTATTACAGCTACGGGAGCCTAGAGGACTAGGCTGAGAAGAGGACTATTCCGTCACAGACCGTGTAACCTGATCTGGATCATGCCAGCGGAGGGAAGACTGTCTTGTTAATTGTTATCTTTACATGTCTTTAAGGCCGCATCTGTATGGTGGGGCTTTTTTGTTTTGTTTTCCCTGTTGTACACCGCACATTCCAGACAGAACTGTTGATATGTAAAATTAGGAGGAGAAGAAACAATGGCAAAAGATTTATTAACTATCGGTGGAGTAGAACTTAATAGTCGTTTATTAATCGGTACTGGAAAATTTAATGATGACGCCCTAATCCCAGACGTAATTAACTCTTCACAATCTCAAGTAATTACAGTCGCTATGCGTCGTGTTGATTTTAATACGAACCAAGAAAATATCATGAAATATATCCCAAAAGAGATGATTTTACTACCTAATACATCTGGAGCAAGAACAGCTGAGGAAGCAGTCCGTATTGCAAGACTGGCACGCGCAGCAGGTATGGGAAATTGGATAAAAATTGAGGTTATTTCTGACCAAAAGTACTTACTACCAGATAACTATGAAACAATTAAAGCAACTGAAATTCTAGCTAGTGAGGGCTTTATAGTCCTTCCTTACATGAGCCCAGATTTAATGGTAGCTAAAAAACTTGAAGAAGTTGGCGCTGCAGCTGTAATGCCACTTGGAGCACCAATCGGTACAAACCGTGGCTTAAAAACGAAAGAACTAATCCAAATTTTAATTGAAGAATGTGAAAAACCAGTAATCGTTGATGCAGGTATTGGTAAACCATCACAAGCGTGTGAAGCAATGGAGATGGGAGCAGATGCTGTCTTAGTCAATACCGCAATTGCTACAGCTGGAGATCCAGTGGTTATGGGGCAAGCGTTTAAATCAGCGGTAGAAGCAGGACGCCAAGCATATCTATCAGGAGTTGGTGGAGTTGCCAAACACGCGAGAGCATCATCACCATTGACAGGATTTTTACAGATCTAATTATGAATTAGGAATTTTGAATTATGAATGTTGTTTGCAGAACTACGAAGCATTACAAGCATCAATTCACAATTCAGAATTCAAAATTGACAATTAAAGAAGGGGGTTTTCCCATGAGTTTTTACTACGAATATGAAAAGTTAAAGGAACTACCTTTTGACGATATATTTCAAGGTATTACAGAAACAGATGTTAAGCGAGTCCTACAAAAACAAAGAATGAATACAGAAGACTTATTAGTTTTGCTCTCTCCAGCAGCGGAAAATCTACTTGAGGAAATGGCCCAAAAAGCGCATGAGCTAACAGTCCAACATTTTGGAAGAACAATTTTACTATTCAACCCTATTTATATTGCTGACCACTGTGTCAACGTTTGTACGTATTGTAGTTTTAGTGTTACAAACCAATTTGAACGTAAGAAGCTATCACTTGAACAAATTGAAATTGAAGCAAAGGCACTAGCGGATCAAGGGTTAAAACATATATTAGTGTTAACAGGTGAGTCAAAAACACATACACCAGTTTCGTATATAGCTGAAGCTGTAAAGGTATTGAAAAAATACTTTTCATCAGTGGCAATTGAAATTAATCCGTTAGATACTGAGGAATACAAACTATTAGCCGATGCAGGTGTTGATGGGCTAACTGTCTACCAAGAAGTATATAATGAAGAAATTTATAAATCAGTTCATGTAAAGGGACCAAAGCGTGATTATCGCTACCGCATGGATACTCCTGAACGTGGCTGTGAAGCTGGAATTCGTCAAATTAATGTTGGGGCATTATTAGGGTTAGACGAGTGGCGTAGAGAAGCGTATTTTGCAGCTATGCATGCTCACTACCTTCAATCAAAGTATTTAGACGCCGAAATTAGTTTATCGTTACCGAGAATTCGCCCACATTTAGGTGATTATCAGCCGAAATCAATCGTTGAAGATCGTCATCTCGTTCAAGCAATTACGGCGTTCCGTTTATTTTTACCGCGCTCAGGGATTACACTATCAACAAGAGAACCAGAATACTTACGTGATAATCTTATCTACTTAGGTGTAACAAAAATGTCAGCTGGCGCAAAAACTGAAGTAGGCGGATACTCTCAGTGTGAGACAGGTACAGCACAATTTCAGATTTCAGATGAACGTTCCCTTGTAGAAATTCAAAAAATGATTAGGGAAAAAGGATATCAACCAGTGTTGAAGGATTGGGAGCTGTTAGTTTAAAAAGCAAAAAGCTTGAGGGAAAAATCCTCAAGCTTTACTTTTTCTCTACTTTTGGTTTAAAAGTGAAATATCTTACTGCAACTAGAAGGTCATAAGCGGCAATGGCCATTAACACAATCGTGAACAAATCCCATTCACCGGTACGACCACGTTGTTGAATTGCAAAATAAACGAAGCTTATAGCCATAAAGAGATACACAATACCCCAAAATAATGGTGATTTCATCTAGAATAGTCCTCCAATAAACCCTTGCATTTCGTCTAACTTTCTTTGTAACTCCATTAAACGTTCACCAAAAACAACCTGAACGAGCATAACGAAGCTATTTAGAGCAACGTGTGCCATTATAGGCACGATAATTCGTTTTGTTTTTACATATAAAAAGGCAAAAACGATGCCCATAAACGTATAAACGAGAAGGTGCTCAAAGTCCATATGAACAGCAGCGAAAATAACAGAACTTATAATGGCAGCAATCCAGAAGTTAAAACGTTTGTATAGACTACCGAAGATAATCATCCTAAAAATAATTTCTTCTAAGATTGGTCCAATCACAGCAACTACTAAGATAAGGGCTGGTGTTGCCTTGGCTAACTCAACAATCATTTCTGTATTTTCCGAGCCAGGTTCAATCCCGAACACCGACATTTCAATAAGAACCGCTATGTATTGTGCCATAAACGCCATAAAGATACCGGCGATTGACCAAACGATGGCGTCACTCTTCGAACTACGTTCTGTACTCAAATGTCGGTTACTCATATCTTGTCTTAATAACAGTAAAATAATGATAAATCCTACAGAAAAACTAAATAACGTCCATACCCCAGGAATTTGTTCTCTCTCAAAGCCCAGTATCATTAATATTGGTACTCCAATAAAAGCTGATATCTGCATTAAAATGTAAGTTAGAAGCACTAACCAATATCTTTTTGTCAAAACAAAAACTCCTTTAAACTGAAGAATTTAGAAAGTTAAATACATGAACTACATTCTACATAGTACATTGTAGCATAGAAATCTATTCACTATGGTTTTGAACCCCTTACAAATATTAAATTCGCTCTGTATAAATATACTACAATAAGTCAAAAGTAATGAAGGATAATTTTTCTAGTACTATAACTATAATAGTATAAACAAAACTAGTTTATTTTCTAAATGGATGAGTAAACTTGTACGAAAAATGTAGGTTTTTCGTGGTACTTTTAGTCGAAATTCTTTTTGATAATAAACCCAAGTTTTTCTAAAAAAAATACTAAAAATACTTGCAAAATAGAATTGAAATGATTATTATAAGAATTGTGTTAGCACTCAAAGCAAATGAGTGCTAATAATAAAAATCATTTCGATGAGGGAGGTTGTTTTCCTTGTTAAGACCATTAGGTGATCGCATTGTGATCGAACAAGTAGAAACTGAAGAAAAAACTGCTAGCGGGATTGTACTTCCTGATACAGCGAAAGAAAAGCCACAAGAGGGTCGTGTTGTTGCTGTAGGTTCAGGACGTGTTCTTGAGAGCGGCGAGCGAGTTGCGTTAGAAGTAAAAGAAGGAGATAAAGTAATCTTCTCTAAGTACGCAGGCACTGAAGTTAAGCTTGATGGTAAAGAATACTTAATCCTTCGTGAAAACGACGTATTAGCGATCTTAGGCTAATCAAACGATTATTTTTTAAAAAACATAATAGCTATTCAAGATTAGTTTTTAAACATAGGTAGGGTGAGTTCCTACTACATAGAAAACTAGGAGGTAGAGTAGAAAATGGCAAAAGAAATTAAATTTAGCGAAGACGCACGTCGCTCGATGCTACGTGGTGTAGACGCTTTAGCGAATGCTGTAAAAGTTACATTAGGACCTAAGGGGCGTAATGTTGTATTAGAAAAGAAATATGGTTCACCACTTATTACAAATGATGGTGTAACAATTGCAAAAGAAATCGAATTAGAAGATGCTTTTGAAAACATGGGAGCAAAATTAGTTGCTGAAGTTGCAAGCAAAACGAATGATATTGCTGGTGACGGTACAACTACTGCGACTGTATTAGCGCAAGCAATGATCCGTGAAGGATTAAAGAACGTAACTAGTGGAGCAAACCCAATGGTTCTTCGTAAAGGTATCGAGAAAGCTACGGCTCGTGCAGTACAAGAGCTTCAAGCAATCTCTAAACCAATCGAGAGCAAAGCTTCAATTGCACAAGTTGCTGCAATTTCTGCTGCTGACGAAGAAGTAGGACAATTAATTGCTGAAGCAATGGAGCGCGTTGGTAACGACGGCGTTATCACTATTGAAGAGTCAAAAGGTTTTACAACTGAATTAGAAGTTGTAGAAGGTATGCAATTCGATCGTGGATATGCTTCTCCATACATGGTAACTGATTCAGATAAAATGGAAGCAGTTCTTGACAACCCATACGTTCTTATCACAGATAAGAAAATTGCTAGCATTCAAGAAATCTTACCAGTACTTGAGCAAGTTGTTCAACAAGGTAAGCCAATCCTATTAATTGCTGAAGATGTTGAAGGTGAAGCATTAGCAACTCTAGTTGTTAACAAACTTCGCGGAACATTCACAGCTGTTGCTGTTAAGGCTCCTGGCTTCGGTGACCGTCGTAAAGCTATGCTTGAAGACATCGCTACATTAACTGGTGGTGAAGTAATCACTGAAGATTTAGGTCTTGACCTTAAATCTACAAATATTACACAATTAGGTCGCGCTTCTAAAATTGTTGTTACGAAAGAACATACAACAATCGTTGAAGGTGCTGGTGCGTCTGATAAGATCGCAGCTCGCGTTAACCAAATTCGTGCTCAATTAGAAGAAACAACTTCTGAGTTTGATAAAGAAAAACTTCAAGAGCGTCTTGCTAAATTAGCTGGTGGAGTAGCAGTAGTTAAAGTCGGTGCTGCAACTGAAACTGAGTTAAAAGAGAAGAAGCTTCGCATTGAAGATGCTCTTAACTCAACTCGTGCAGCTGTTGAAGAAGGTATCGTAGCTGGTGGTGGTACAGCACTAGTTAATGTTATCGCAGCAGTAAGAAGCATCGAAGCTGAAGGCGACGAGCAAACAGGTGTAAACCTAGTATTACGTGCTCTTGAAGAGCCAGTTCGTCAAATCGCTCACAACGCTGGTCTTGAAGGTTCAGTAATCGTTGAGCGCTTAAAGAACGAAGAAGCAGGTATTGGTTTCAACGCAGCTACTGGTCAATGGGTAAACATGATCGAAGCTGGTATCGTTGACCCAACTAAAGTAACTCGTTCTGCACTTCAAAACGCAGCATCTGTTTCAGCTATGTTCTTAACAACTGAAGCAGTAATCGCTGATAAGCCAGAAGAAAACGCTGGCGGCGGAATGCCTGACATGGCTGGCATGGGCGGTATGGGCGGCATGATGTAATCTGCCCCTTAAACCCTTGGTATACAAGGATCCGTTGGTAAAGTGCTAACATTTTGCTAACAAAAAATAGGAAGCTTCTCATAAGTTCATTGAACTTTTGAGAGGCTTCTTTTTTCATTTCTTGGGTAACATGTAGATAGACATTTTTCGTTATTTGGTCATCCATATGGCCAAGTCGGTCCATGATTTGTTCGAGTGAGACACTTTTCTGAACCCCAAATGGTTTCTAAGGATAATGAGAACACTAAGAGAATATTCCTCATAAAAATCACCTCCTGTAAAAACATAATAAACACTGTTCATTGGCAATCTAGAAGACATTCTTCACTCAAGAGGCTTGTTCTTCTACATCCGTCAATGTACAGAGTCCTTCCTTTTTCTTGTTAAAAGTCCCGATTTTTACCTCTTTTTAAAAATCTCATGTAAATCGACTTTCCGTCCTTAGGTAAGAAGTGGTACATGAAATGATTGATTTGGGCTTAACTTTACTATTTGGTCATAAACTCTTACAGCAACATGGTCTCCTTTGTTAAGAGTAAGGGTGATTTGGTCCACGTGAATTTTTATATGTATAACCTGTTCAATGTATTTTATATTGAACTCGTATCCTGACCAATTTACAGGAAGCGACGGAGCAAGAGAAATGCCTTCTTCTTTTAGACGCAAACCAGCAAATCCAAATACGATTGCCATCCAGGTTCCTCCCATATTTGCCATATGAAGTCCGTCTTTCGTATTACCATGTGTATTGTCTAGGTCAAGACGAGCTGTTTCAATAAAATACCTATAGGCTTTATCTGCGTAACCAATCTTTGCTGCCATAATACTAAATACTGCGTAAGAAAGGGATGAGTCATGCGTTGTAACCTTCTCATAATAATCGTACGATCTTTGAATCGTGTCAAAATGTTGCTCATCCTCTAACAAGAAATGAGCAAGGACAGTATCAGCTTGTTTACAAACTTGATAACGATAAAGAGTTAGAGGGTGGTAGTGTAACAACAGAGGGTACTTTTCCCTAGGTGTATTTTCAAAATCCCAGATTGCTTTATGTAAAAATGTATCGTCCTGGGGATTAATTCCAAGTTTTTCATCATAGGGGAGATACATATCATCAGCAATCTTCTTCCATTCTAAAACCTCTTCATTTGTAACTTGTAAACGTTGTTTAAGTTCATGGAAGGTATCTTGACTCTGCTTACTTAATAAATCATAGGCCTTAAAAGCCCAACTAAGATTATGCTTTGCCATAACGTTTGTATAGTAGTTATTATTAACAAGGCAAGTATACTCATCAGGTCCTGTAACCTCATCAATTTTGAAAGCTCCTTGATCATAGTGTCCTGTATCGATCCACAAACGAGCGGTTTCAATTAATAATTCTGCACCGTATTTTTTTAGAAAATCGAAATCATTTGTGGCTAGATAATATTGAATAAAACTGTAAGCAATGTCAGCACTTATATGATATTGTGCCGTACCTGCTGGAAAGAACGGAGAGCACTCTGTGCCTGCTATTGTTCTCCACGGGAAAAGCGCTCCTTTTGAATGTCCCATCTCTCTAGCACGAGCTCTTGCCCCGTCTAATATGTAATAACGATATAGTAATAAATTTTTTGCAATCTCAGGATGGGTCATAATAAATACAGGATTTAGGTAGATTTCAGTATCCCAAAAATAATGTCCTTCATATCCTTCACCAGACAAACCTTTTGCAGCTATATTACTCTTTTGATCCCTACCAGCTGACTGTAAAAGATGATAAAGGTTAAAGCGAATTCCTTCTTGAACATGGTCATCTCCATGAATTTGAACATCAGCTGTACTCCAAAAATTATCTAGATACTGTTTTTGTTGTTCCATTAAGGAAATTACATTTTCTTCAATTATCCCATTATGAATTTTCAGTCCGGCTTGAAAAAGATCATTTTCATGCCGAAGAGTATCAGTGTACACGTTATATTTCGTTAATTGTACAGGCTTGCATAAATCAAAGGTATATACTACTTCTATAGACTTTTCTCTAGTATGTATCTTTTCCTTGTAGTCTGTATTTAAATGGTGAGAAGTAAGGCAAGATGAACTTAAATTAGACTCCATGGTTTTTACTTCAATATAGCTATAGATATCTTTTTGTTTAACCTGTTCAACAGTAAGTCGCTTTGCATGTCCAGCAGATACTCTAGGATCTTTAGGATTCGTATAATTTGCTACATCGCCATTAATAATAGAACCCAGCTCAACCTTTCCTGTAAAGTTAACCGGTTCAATTTGAATATCAATAACAAATAATTCTTTAATAGCAAAGGAAACAAATCTTCTAAAAAGAAGTTTAATTTCTTTTCCTTTTGGTGTAAGAAAATGTACTTTTCTTTCGGTAAACCCTCTATCTAGATGAAGCATGCGTTCATAAGATAAAATCTCTCCGTCAAATAAAGAAAAGAGTTCTCGGTCATCACCTTCACCTAAATAAATATAAATAGTTTGGGAGTCAATAATATTTAAAAGCTTTTGTTGAGTCTCAGGGAATGCATATAATTTTTCCCCGTATGTAATTTTTGTCACATCATGAAACGCATTAATATATGTACCCCGAACAGAGCTCATGTCATCTCCGTAGCCCTCCTCAAAATTTCCTCTTACACCTAAGTATCCATTTCCAATTGAAAATAAACTTTCTATATTCAATAATTCAATGTTTGTTAAATCATTTCTAGTGATAGTCCAGGTCATACTCCCACTCCTTCTAAAGGGTTAAATGAAATTAAGTTACTCAGTAATAAATTATCCAATGTTTACAAATGTTATTATATAGAAAACTATTATCAACCAATCTATATTTTTTAAAAGATATCTTTACAAAGGCGAAGAGACAAGTTTTCTCTTCGCCTTAAATTGTTGTAATTTCACCCTCGATTTTCTGGGAAAAGTCCAAATCATTTCTTACTTATATTACTGTTTTTAGGATAGGGTAAAGTTCCTTGTCCCCTCCCAAGTAAACTAGTGTCAATTTTGTGTCTTATTATTATAGTTATTTACTCCACTCTTTTTATAACTTAATATTATAGGTATAATTAAATTAAGTTATAAATAGTAATAAATTGGAATAATAATAGTTTAGCTTCTTTATGAGGGGTGAGAAAAATTCAGCAACAGGTAAAGGTAGACTATGTTTATGATGCAGGGCCAGCTAGTTGTGGAGAGCTTATTATGAACATCTTTTTGAAGATGAAGGGCCTACATAAAGGAGAAATCATGGAAGTGATTTCCTACGACTTAGGGGCAGTGGAAGATGTTCCGGCCTGGTGCCGCATGCAAGGACACACATTGCTTCACACTGAAGCAAAAGGCGTAATCCAAACACATTTTTATATTCAAAAGGAGAGAGATTAACATGACAAACAAATTTCTAGTAAGTTTAACAAACGGGAAAAATGATACAGACAGAGCAACAGTAGCATTTGTCGTCGCTAACGCAGCAGTAGCCTCGGGGAAGGAAGTAGTTGTATTTTTAAATATTGATGGCGCTTACTTATCTGATAAAGGTTATGCCGACGATATCCATGAAGGTGGTTTTGCTCCATTAAAAGGTTTGATGGACCAGTTTGTTGAAGCAGGTGGACTAATTTGGGTATGCAGCCCATGTCATAAGAAGCGTGAACTAAGTGAGGACAACTTGATTGAAGGAGCAACCATCGTTGGTGGTGCAAAAGTAGTGGAGTTCCTATCCGAAGGTGCGGCATCTATTACATACTAAAATAAAGGAGCAGTTTAATATGTCTCAATTTTTTGCTCATGGTATGTGTGATGGAGGAGACCTGGATTGCGGTTCGGGACTTCTCTTAATAATTAAAAAAGCAATGGACCCATTAGAGCCAGGTGAGATACTGGAGGTTCGCAGCCGAGAACGAACAGTGGCGGACGATCTTCCAGCCTGGTGCAGGATGGTCAAACATGAGTTTTTAGGATCAGAATTAGGAGAGAACTGGACGAGTTATTTTGTACAAAAAGGTGGCAAGACCGAGACCTTGGAGAAGGACTTAGAAGCGGCTAAAGGCTATCGATGGGTAGTACGAACAAGCAACGGTAACGGATTGACAGCAAAAGTCCATTCTCGCAATCACAGCTTTATTGCTGGACAACCTGCAGAATTTAGCGTAAAGGTAGAGGCACCAAGTGCTGTAGACTATCTATTAGCTTCCCTATCCTCTTGCCTTTTGGTAGGGTTTAAATCCCACGGTTCACGGCGAAATATTGTAATTGACCATATGGAACTGACTTTAAAAGGGAAACTGGATAATGTTTTATACCATATGGACCTAGATGATGTTGGAAGTCCTCGTATCATTGAGGTTCACGGCAGTTTTTATATAACTTCCCCAAATGAGGAAAGTGAATTAATGAAAGTTTGGGAAAAAACGTTAGAACGTTCTCCTATCTATCAAACGTTAAAAAATACAGTAGATATTCAATTAAAGTTTTCTATAGTATAAGATTTTCATCAAATAATAAGGTGTGATCTTCATGACTTTACCATTAATCCCAACAACGGTGGTGGGAAGTTGGCCGCGTTCTAAGGCTGTACTAAATGGCTTACGAGAAAAACGTGCTGGCCGATTGACAGAAGAGGAGTTTCATAGAATTGCAGACATAGCTGTTATCGAATGCATAAAGCTTCAAGAAGAGGCGGGTGTGGACCTCATTACCGATGGGGAACAACGTCGTGACAACTTCATTTCCTTTGTTGCTGACAAAATTGAAAATGTGAAAATGCTCTCAGTTGCTGATCTTCTTGAATATGTGGAGGATAAAGCGAGTTTTGAAGAAATACTTGGAACGTTAGACGTTCCTGCATATTCCTTAACAAACCCTGCTGCAGCTGGAAAGATTAGTCGCAAAAAGCCGATCGCATTGGATGAATATTTATTTGCCAAGCAGCATACAGACAAGGCAGTAAAAGTAGCCATTCCTGGACCTTATTTATTAACACGGTCTATGTGGGTAGAAGGTCTATCTGTGGCAACGTATCCAACGAAGGAAGATCTTGCTGAAGATATTGTGGCAGTGTTACGGGAAGAGATCGAAGAATTAATTGCCGCAGGTGTGCCGTTCATTCAATTAGATGAACCGGTTCTGACAGAACTTGTATTTACGCAGAAAAATGCAAATCGTACGTTTATGTGCGGTGCATTAACAGCAAAGGCTGATGCAGAGGAAGAACTTGCTTTTGCCATGGAACTTATTAATAAAGTGACGGACGGTATGCTCAACAAAGGCTCGAAAATCGGTCTTCATATTTGCCGCGGGAACTGGAGCACCCAAGAAGATACGCTGCTTCGTGGACCGTATTATCCATTGATGCCATACTTAGCAAAACTCAATGTGAACCAGCTAGTTCTAGAATATGCAACCCCTCGGGCTGGTGAACTTCATGCATTAGAAGTCTTTAAAGATAGAGACATGGAAATTGGTCTAGGGGTTGTGAATCCACGCATTCCTGAGGTGGAAAGGGTAGAGGAAATCATTGCTCGTGTGAAGGAAGCAGCTAAGTATATTCCTTTGGAGCGTTTGTTCCTAAATCCGGATTGCGGTTTCGGTACTTTCGCCCAACGCCCAATGAACACCCCAGAAATTTCGGTCGAAAAATTGAAAAATATAAAGAAAGCAGCAGAGGTTTTACGTACCGAACTGCAAACCCAGGAGGTTTAAAATAATGTCAACGCAGCTAACAGTGAACATCACAGGTGTAGGTGAAGGTATGAAAACGGAAGTAAAGGCGAAACAATTCGATTTCATCATAGATGAGCCACCTAGTTTCGGTGGTAAAGACGAAGGTCCAGACCCATTGTCTGTATTATTAGGTTCGTTAATTTCGTGTAAAAACGTTTTGATTAACCTTGTAGCAAAAGAAATGGGCTTCCAATTAGCGGGGGTAGCCTATGAAGCTGACGGAAACTTAGATTTGCGTGGATTAATGGGTGATCCATCAGTACGTACTTATTTTGAAACAGTCTCCTTGAAAGTGGTAGTGGATACGGAGGAACCAGAGGAGAGGTTAGCTGAACTTCAAGAGAAGGCGGAAGCCCGCTGCCCAGTATTTCAAACGTTATCAGCAGCAGGAGTCGAGCTTAACACCGAGTGGCTGAAGAAGTAATATTATAAGCAATTAAACTTGCCTGATAGGGGAAGCTTCCCACAAGTTCATTGAACTTGTGGGAAGCTTCTTTTTTACTTTCCAGTTACACGAGAGGGAAAAATATGTAAAAAAATGTTAGAGTTATAGACTTCGGTTTACAAATATGATTTGTTGTGTTAAATTTAAAATATTAAGAACGTTAAATAAAAATTTAACAAAGTTAATCAAAGGAATATATCGTTGATTGAGTAGTGGAATGGATGAGGAAATTCTCAAAGAATGAAGAATCATCAAACGGATTTTTCAGGGTATGGGAGTATAGTTGGGCTTTTCCATGAGTTAGGTAAAGAAGTACATAACCTTATCCTACTGGGTTTAGGTAAATAAACTATCAAACTATAACTAGTTTAAATAATTGAAGATGGAATTTAATGTGTTTACTTGTTTACTTATTAAATTCCAAACAACCAAGGAGGACATGAAGATGAAGAAATCATATGACTTTGTTATCATTGGCGGAGGTAGTGCAGGTTCTGTACTTGGGGACCGTCTAAGTGCAGATGGAACTCGTAGTGTTCTAGTTTTAGAGGCAGGAAGAAAAGATTTTTCATGGGATCTCTTAATTCAAATGCCAGCAGCTTTGCCGTTTCCAGCAGGGAAATCGCTCTATGACTGGAGATATGAAACCGACCCAGAACCTTTTATGAATGGACGCCGAATTAAGCATGCCCGTGGAAAAGTGCTCGGAGGTTCGGGCTCTATTAACGGCATGATTTATCAACGTGGGAATCCATTAGACTATGAACGTTGGGGAGCCGATCCAGGTATGGAAACGTGGGATTTTGCGCACTGTCTTCCTTATTTTAAGAAGATGGAAAATGCGCTAGCTGCAGACCCAGATGATGAATATCGTGGCCAAAATGGTCCTCTTAAGCTAGAACGTGGGCCAGCTACTAATCCTTTATTCCAAGCCTTCTTTGACGCAGCTGTCGAGGCTGGCTATTCTCGAACTCCGGATGTGAACGGTTATCGACAAGAAGGTTTCGGTCCGTTTGATAAACACGTATACAAGGGGCAACGGTTCTCACCATCACGAGCATATCTGCACCCAGCTATGGGACGTGAGAATTTAACTGTGGAGACTCGTGCTTTCGTTACAAGTATTGATTTCAATGGGACCAGAGCGGAAGGTGTGACATATCGAAGAAACGGGAAAACCCACCAAGTCAATGCAGGTGAGGTAATACTCGCTGGTGGTGCTATTAACACGCCGCAGCTACTCCAACTGTCGGGTGTGGGTAATGCAGACCACTTACGTTCACTTGGTATCAAGCCAGTAGTTGATCTTCCAGGTGTAGGTGAAAACCTTCAAGATCATCTTGAAATCTACATCCAACACGCTTGTCCGTTACCGGTTTCCGAACAGCCTAATTTAAATAAAGCAAAGATGCCTTGGATTGGTTTACAATGGCTACTTGGACGTACAGGTCCAGCTGCGACGAACCACTTTGAAGGTGGCGGATTCGTTCGTTCGAATGAAGAAGTTGCTTATCCGAACCTGATGTTCCATTTTCTTCCGGTAGCGGTTCGTTACGATGGACAAAAAGCAAAGACAGCCCATGGGTTCCAGGTTCACGTCGGGCCTATGTACTCTGATGCACGTGGGAGTTTGAAAATTCGTTCGACTGATCCAACTGAGCACCCGAGTATGGTCTTTAACTACCTATCTACTGAACAAGACCGTCGGGAGTGGATTGAAGCGGTAAAAGTTTCACGAGAGATCCTATCTCAGCCAGCTATGGCACCATACAATTCGGGAGAAATCTCACCAGGTCCTTCTGTTCGTACAGACGAGGAGATCTTAGAATGGGTGAAGAACGATGCTGAGACCGCACTTCATCCGAGTTGTACGGCAAAGATGGGGCCGGCTTCAGATCCAATGGCTGTTGTAGATCCGCTAACGATGAAAGTTCACGGCCTTGATAATGTCCGAGTAGTCGATGCGTCTGCCATGCCTTATGTCACTAACGGCAATATCCACGCACCAGTGTTGATGTTAGCGGAAAAGGCGTCTGACATCATCCTTGGGCTGAAACCGCTCGAGCCACTTCATCTAGACTTCTATCGTCATGAAGTGCAGTCGGCAAGGGCAGTTACAATAAAAAGTTAGCTTTCTATATGAAGGTCTCTTCCAAAAATGATTGCATTTTATCGAAGAGGACCTTCTTTTTTATAGTAGTTGATTATAGTTTCTGAAATCTAATAACCTTTGACATAGCGTTTACAATTCAGGGGAGTCTCTTAATTCGAGCGGTTTATTATTCTAGATGAAAAAGTTTTGAAATGTAAATTAGATAAAGGGCATCGCTAGCAATGACCTTTAATAAGCTTATGCACGTAACCATTTCATAATTTCTTTTGGAGAAGCATTCTTGCCATACATTAATATTCCTACTTTAAATATCTTGCCGGCTAGTTTCATAAATAACCAAGCACTAATAGCTAAAATAGCTAAAGCAATGATAATTTCGACCCAAGGCCATTCTTCCAATAATGAAAGGCGAAGAATGAGCACTCCTGGTGTTGTGAATGGTATATAGGTGCCTATTTGTGCCATAAGTCCACTTGGGTCACCAAATACTGGTCCAATAAATATAAATGGAGCAAATGGTAGCATCATAATTAGACCTTGAAAGTTACCAGCGGTACTAATGTCTGACATCGTAGCACCGACTCCTACGAATAGTGCAGCAAAGAGTAAATAACCTAATAATGCAATAATTATTAGTATCGCTAGTTCTGGAACAAATAAATACTCCATGAATGGTATATCGATTCGCCAACTAAGAACTGGAAGTACTAAAACAATAGAAACGATGGTCTGAATGATGCCTAATGCAAAATATCCAATTATTTTTCCTTGCATTAATTCGCCAGGTGTTAATGATGATAGGATAATTTCAGCAATTTTATTTTTCTTTTCATCAGATGCGCTTTGGAAAATCGCCATTCCAGTAAAAACAATTGAAAGCATAATGAATCCAGCAAAGGCCCCTGGTACCATTCGTTCTAGCTCTTTTGCTGTCATGCCACCACTAGATTCATTAGATGAGGATTCTTCAGATGTTGGCTCAATGAAGGTAATACCTTTAGTAATCAGTGCTAGTTCTTCCGTGGACACACCCAATTTCTCTATTTGCAGAGCTTGGATTGGTGTTGCTAATAGTTGAACTTGATTAACAAAAAATGAATTTATCTCATCACTCATATAAACAGGAACTATTCCTTCATTCAGTGCTCGTTCATCAATGAAAAGATATGCCGTATTTTCGCTTTCTTTTAATTCATTTTCTACCTCTGACTCGCTAATATCTGATGGTTCTAAAATCCAATTAAACTCACTACGATCAACCATTGCCTCTAATTCTGTATAAACATTTAGCTGATCATTAACCATTACTTTCGTAGATGTTGCTTCTTCTTTGTCACTAAAAAGACTGGGTACTACCATAAATAATATAAAAATCAGGGGTGTTATAAATAGGCCAATTAGAAAGGACTTATTCTTAATATTACGTTTAATTTCCCACTTAGCTACTTTAATGGTGTTACGCATTTAATTCACCTACTCTCTCCATTCCACTTTTACCTGTCGCAATATCAATGAATATTTCATGTAAGGTAATTCGATCAATGTTTAATTCATTTATAATTAACTGTTCAGGTAGATGTTTTATCCATGTGGCTGGGTTCACATTATTAGTTAAGTATAAGATCGATGTATTCCCATCTTGTTCCACTCGCTGTACTTCTGGGAGTCGCTCTAAAGTACTTTTTTCATTTTTTCCTCGGATGGTACATTTGAAATTGGCATATTCCGTTTTAACTTCATCCATCGTTCCATAGATAACTTTTTGCCCTTTGTTTATCATGAATAAGCGATCTGCTAACTCTTCTACTATATTCATTTGATGAGAGGATAATAGAATAGCGGTTCCTTTCTTGGCTAATTTACGTATTTCCTCTTTAAAGATATTTTGACTAACTGGGTCAAGGCCTGAGAATGGCTCATCCAGAATAAGGAATTCAGGTTCATGGATAATTGAAGCTACAAATTGTACTTTTTGCCCCATCCCTTTTGAAAGCTCTTCAACGGATACGTTTTCTTTTCCTTCTAGATCAAATTTTTTCAAGTAATCTAGTGCTCGTTCTTTTGCTTTCTTAAGTGGATAATCTTTGAGTTCTGCAAGGTACAATAAAATGTCCATTATTTTTACATTTTTGTATAAACCACGCTCTTCAGGCAAGTAGCCAATTTTGTTTCGTGGGATATCAAGGTGGTTGTGAAATGTAATGGAACCCTCATCCGGATACATAATTCCCATAATATTACGTATTGTAGTTGATTTTCCAGCACCATTAGGGCCTAGTATTGCCATGATTTCTCCTTTCCTAACTTCAAAGGAAATGTTTTGAAGAACCCTTACTTCTTTAAATGACTTGCCCAAATTTTCCACGGTTAACATTGTTTCCATCCAAGCACTCAACCTTTCTAATTCTTTAGTTAAAGTACAATCTACCTTTTTTTACGTAATATTGTGAAAAAGGTTTCAACATCGGGTTATAAAATAGCTCGACGCTCCCTGTTGGAATTTCTACTTCGTAGTAGACTTTATACTGTGTAGCAAGTAATTAACCCAACTACTCATAGATTGAAATTGTTAAACAATTCTTTTCACACAAAATTTGTTATTTTCTGGTATTATTTTTTTATGAGGAATCATTAGTTCGTGAAGGTTTTCACTTAAACTATCAGGCGATACTTGAAAAAATAAAATGACAATAATGAAAAATTTCAATTGAATTAATTTGTTGCAGTTAGGTTTTACTTACAAAATATCATTTTTATATGGGGGGGAAAAATTTGGGTAAAGTTAGGCAGGACTTTGTTCAAGTTAAAGGCAGGAGGATATTTATAAATATAGTAGGTGAGGGAGAAGTTATTATTTTCCTTCATGGTGGTCCTGGTAGTAATCATAAATTCTTTCTCCCCCATGTGCTACCATTATCCGAGAATTTCAAACTAGTTTTATATGATCAAAGTGGTTGTGGTAAGTCCGATCACTTAGTAAATAACGACTATTCAATGGAGGATGAAGTGGAAACTCTAGAGATGCTTAGGCAAAAGCTTAAGTTAGATAAGCTAAACTTATTTGGTGAATCTTGGGGTACAATACTTGCATTACTTTATGCCACCACGCATCCTGACAAGGTAAATAAATTATTTTTAACGGCAGCAATTGGAATTAGTTCCAATGGTTACAAACAATTCCCAAAAGAGCTATTAAAAAGAATGACGATACTAGATAAAATTAAACTTTTCATAGTCGATAAAAAAATGAAAAAAGGTAAAGCAAGTATGAAAGAAATGTTGAAAGTAATAGATCCTTATTATGTATATTCGTGCGATAATTTACAAAAGAAAGATCAGACACCTATTAATAGTGTAGTAAACAATCGCATAGGTACTGATATTAGCAATAATTATGATTTAATTCCTAAGGTACACGCGTTATCAAATATTCCTATCATTGTCGCACAAGGAAGCGATGATATTATAAAACCAACTAAAATAAAGGAGCTTCTTTTAGATTATATACCTCATGCTAGGTTAGTTGAAATTGAAAACAGTGGACACTGGACTGTTGTAGAGAAATCATCTGAACTAAATAGAATAGCAACAGAATTTTTTCAGTAATTTCACAGTTTAACTTTTTGAACTACCGAGTGCGTACTTACAGGATAAACAAAAATGGTTGATAGGATGCACCTTTTATATTTGTATATATGTTATCCAAGCAAATTGGTTTAGAACTTTCCTTGGAGCCACTGTGGGCTTGATTGGACTTGAAAGGCTGAAGCAATGATTTCGCTAGGCGAAATGTTTATCATACCAACTTCTCCAAAAAAAGTCCTATCGTTGTTTACATCTATAACCATAATTTCCTACTATATAAATCAGGAAGCAAGATAAATATAGGCTGTTTTAGTATCTATATTAACAGTAAAGTTGAGAAGCGTAGATTAAATTTAGCCAAATTATGCGTTGCTATATACAGCCAATGCATAACTTGGCTTTTTGTTTTCTAGAATTATACTCCAATTTATACATGGTTTAGTTGCCCACCAAAACATCAGGCTTGCCTCTTGCATTTTTATCATTAGTGTTTTTAATTTATATTTTTGAAAAACTGTAACTTTTGTAAAAGTAATTCGTCTTTAAAGAAACAAATTTTATAAAGTTAAGATGGGAGAGTTGAACATATTGGAAGAAGGATTAAAAAAAGAAAGATTACATGAATGGTACCATTTTTATAGTGAAGATATTTACCGATTTATCCTAATGATGTTAGGTGATGATGAACAGGCGAAAGACCTAACCCATGATACTTTTATTAAGGCATATAACAGTATGGACTTATTCAAGGGTGATGTAAACGATAAGAACTGGCTATATTTTATTGCAAGAAATATTACGATTGATTATATGCGTAAAAGAAAACCGATATTGTTTATGATCGATTCTTTTAGTGCGGTTATATCTAAAAATCATATTCCGGATAATATTGCCCTTTTAGGAGAAAGGGAAGAACAATTGTATTGTTCTTTAAGGAAGTTAAAACGTTCTTATAGAGAGTTGATTATCTTAAGAAAAATTAAAGAATTGTCAATTCGTGAAACAGCTGAAGTCTTAAATTGGAGCGAAGGAAAGGTAAAGGTTACGTTGCATCGGGCGTTGTTAGCTTTAAAAAATCAAATGGAAAAAGAGGGGTTCTATTATGAAACAATATAATGATAAAACAACTTATGAAGAGACGTTTAAACAATATAAAACTATTGATTTCCCTGACAAAAATAGAGTGTATTCAAGGATTTTAAAAACTATTGACGAGTCAAAAGACAAACAAAAATTCAATCATGTAATAAAACCTATAATCCCGACAGCAATGGCTGCTGTTCTATTAGTGTTTGTTGGTTATTTCCTAATAAATAATATTATTATAGGTGACAATCTTAATCAAAACTACGTACAAGAAGAATTTCCTAATACAGGAGAATACCAATCTCTTGAAAAGGAGTTGTCGGAAAAACTGGGAACCACTTTTCTTGTTCCTATCCACGAAAACCTTGAAATTGGAGTTGTTTTATATTTAGTTAATACTCACAAAACTCCTAGTGGAGAGATTACTGAAGAACCTTCAGGGGTCATCATTGCGTATGGATTAGAAGAAAACTTAAAAAAAGATAAGGAAGGTTTTTATCATGACCTAACCCAAATGGGAGAAATTCTTACTGCTACTTATTTAGAAGAAAAAGATGTACTGGTCAGTGTTTCAACTCTCGATTATACGGGGGTGGTATTTGACGAAATTATGGAAATAGGAGGAAAGAGTGTCCCTTACAGATATGTAAAAATGGGAAAACATGAAGAAATAAATTTTAAAGTACAAACTAGTGATATCGATTATGTTTTTATTCACAAGTTAGTTGAAGGAAATGAATTAGATGATACAATTTCTTTCATACAATCCTTTATAAAAAAGGTTGAGGGGTAGCTATTTTTCTGTGATACAAGAAATAAAGAGTATATGATGTAATCTTCATTAGGAAATTGTGAAGGATTGTACTTAAACTATCGTATTGCTTATATGTTGAAGAAGAAAAATGAAAAACCACAGATACATTTTACTGCACAGTACAACGATACTATCCAGTACAAAACTCTAATTCCAAATGGCTAGATTACGTTCGTGTGTGAATAGAAAAGAAGTTAGCCTCCCTATGAGAGACTAACTTCTTTATTTATGCATTTAATTTACCCATTCATTAATCAATTCTCGATTTTCTTCAATCCATTTTTTGGCGCCTTCAAGAGGGTCTTCGGCAGTTTCCACATAATCGATAAGCTCGCCAATTTGTTGGTCATTCATTTTCCAGTTCTTAAACCACTGGCTAACCTCTGGATAATCTTCTTCAAATCCATGCCTTGTAGCATGGTGAATTTTTTCAATTCCACCGAATGTGTTTTGCGGGTCCTCTAGGAACTTCAAATCATATCTAGAGAATACCCAGTGTGGACTCCAAAGTGGTACCACGATTGCTTCTTCTTTTCCTATGGCACTTGCAACTGCCCCTAACATTGCAGGTTCAGAGCTTGCTAGTAGATCAAACTCAAGCTGATAATCTTTTATTAGTTGTTCTGTAACTTCCATCGTACCTGCGCCAGGATCGAAACCGATAATTTTTCCATCAAACAACTCTTTATGTGCGTTTAAATGTTCGACACTATTAATCTCTTTTAAATAGGTGGGAACCACAAGTCCTACTTTGGCATTATCAAACCAAGTAGCTTCTGAGAAATTAACCGTATCTTGATATCTTTCTAGATAATTTGCATCTTGGACTGGTAACCATACCTCTAAACTAACATCTAACTCTCCACCATCTAAAGCTGACATTGTAACACCCATGTCTAATAAGTTTAATTGGACGCTATAACCTTTTTCTTCTAAAATTGCCTTCCACATATTTGTTACTGCAATATTTTCGGCCCATAATATTTGACCAATTGTTATTTCTTTTGTAGCTGTTTGTTCACTGTTCGTTTCCTGATTTGTGCTTCCACATGCTGTCAGTAAAGCAACCATTAGCAACGCAAAGATATAATTTTTCCATTTGTTCATGTAAAATCTCTCCTTTTGTTTGAAATATTTAAAACGTTAAATTAATTAAGAAAAAATTTAACGTAAGTACAACAATAAATGAAACTAGCTCTTATGAAATAGAGAAGTGAAGGGTTGTAGAGTCTATAGGCAATATATTGCCTATAGACTCGCTTCTATTCTTGAGAATCCTTAGGTATAAACTCAAATATCTTACCACTTCGGATACTTGTCACTAAGTCATCCAACCAGTGATAGTATGTCTTAGACTCTTCTAATTGATCGTAGTATTTTTTAGCCTCCGCCACAATTTCTGGCGTACTGGTGGAGTCTTTTATTACGTCGATGAAGTCTTCTTGTGCTTCCTCAATAGCTTCCATATTTGTTTTAACTTCTCGCTCCCACATCTGACAGTAAAACACCATAAATGAACGAAAGAAGTTTTTTTCAGCTACATAGGTGTGTTTCCTAGAACCGCGTGTGAATGTTTTCTTTACCATTTCTATTTCTTGGAGCTTACGTACACTCGTACTCATACTCGGTTTGCTCATTTCAAGCTCCGTTCGCATTTCATCAAGAGTCATTTGATCTTTAAAGTACATCGTTGCGTATAAATTTGCAGCAGCAGGTGTTACACCGTATAAGTCCATTGTCTCTGCAATCGCTCCAATGACTTTATCTTTTGCTTCTTCTATTTTACTTCTGGATCTTTCAGTGGATTCGCTCATAAGTTACTCCTTCAATAATAAGTTAAGCGCGTTAAAAATTTATTTAATCTTCTTTATAATTTTTACAGAATTCAGAATAAATGTCAAATAAAAAACTTTGTTTAAACTGATTATTAATTCCTGTGAACCTAGTGATATCAACATTTTGTGTTAAGTTTAAACTTTTTTTTATCTTTGACAGCCATAAAAAACCATGTTATCCTGTTCAAAAGATTAAATAAATTTTTAACAAACTTAATATATATATAAAAATGGAGTTGATAAATTTGAAGCTAAAACAACAGCAATACATTAACGGTAAATGGGTTGAGGCGATTTCTGGTAATAAGCGTGATATTATTAATCCGTTTAATCAAGAAGTTATTGCTACTGTTCCAGAAGGGGACGAAGTGGATGCAAGAGCAGCAATTGCTGCAGCAAGAGTAGCTTTTGATAACGGAGAATGGTCTTCTACTCCAGCAACAGAGCGAGGAGCTATTGTAAGGAAAATTGCTGAGTTAGTAGAACGAGATAATGAAGAACTTGCTAGATTAGAGTCATTAGATACTGGCAAAACAGTAGAAGAAAGCCGTGGAGATATGAATGATATCGCTGGGGTATTTCGCTATTATGCAGAACTTGCAGATAAAAGTGGTGGGGAACTGATTGCTTCTCCTGTGCCAAACTCTATTAGTAAAGTAGTTTACGAACCAGTTGGTGTTTGTGGTCAAATTACCCCGTGGAATTATCCATTGCTTCAAGCGTCTTGGAAACTAGCTCCAGCACTTGTGACTGGAAATACTTTAATCATGAAGCCAAGTGAAATCACACCACTTACTACTATTAAAATATTCGAACTAATGGAAGAGGCAGGTGTGCCTGCTGGCGTTGCTAACCTAGTACTTGGACCTGGTAACACAGTTGGTGCAGAGTTATCAAGTAGCATTGATGTGGACTTGATCTCCTTTACAGGTGGAATTTTTACTGGGAAGAAAATAATGCAAGCAGCAAGCAGTAATGTGAAGAAGCTTGCACTTGAACTTGGTGGAAAAAACCCTAACATTATCTTTGCTGATGCTGACTTTGAGACAGCGGTAGATCAAGCATTAAATGCGGTATTCTTCCATGCAGGACAAATTTGTTCCGCAGGTACAAGGCTAATAATAGAAGAAAATATTCACGACAAGTTCGTTCGAGCACTTGTCGAGCGAGTGAAAAAGATTAAGCTAGGAAGTGGATTTGACGAAACTACACAAATGGGCCCACTTATTTCAGCTGAGCACCTTTCGAAGGTAGAAAAGTATGTAGAAATGGGGATTACAGAAGGCGCTACACTAGCAGTTGGTGGTAGTCGACCAGAAGATCCAGAACTAAAAAACGGCTTCTTCTACCTACCTACTATTTTTACAGATTGCACAACAGATATGAGGATTGTTCAAGATGAGGCTTTTGGGCCTGTAATTACGGTTGAGAAATTCCGAACAGAAGAGGAAGCGCTGAAGCTTGCGAATGACTCTATTTACGGACTTGCTGGTGGGGTTTGGACGAACGATGTTGTCAAAGCTGAACGTTGTGTAGCCAAGATGCGCATGGGTACAGTTTGGATTAATGACTATAACGTTTACTTCCCTCACGCACCATGGGGTGGATTTAAGCAGTCTGGATTTGGACGTGAATTAGGAAGACTAGGTATCGAAGAATATACAGAAACAAAGCATATATTCCAAAACTTAAACCCTAAACCAATTAATTGGTTCTAGGCCGGACAGAGGGACAGGTACACTGTCTTAATTAATGGGACAAAAAGTCGTTGTATCCAGATGATGTAAGACGAGGGATCTGTCCCCTTGTCTTTCCTTTGTACCTTCTAGAGCATTAAACATCCCCTAGTCTGCACGACTAGGGGATGTCTTCTTTATTTATAAATTGTTACCGTTCTTGTTTGACCATTCCAATCTACTCTAGCTCCAATTTGTTCTGAGATGAAGCGAATTGGGACGAAGGTAACCCCGTTACGAATTATAGGTGCAACGTCAATGGTATGGTGTGCTTGTAAACCATTATATGTAACTGAGATAGCTGGGCTACCATCCCGAAGTGTTAGAACCTTTCCATCCATCTTAATTGTTATTACTCTAGTAGAAGAATTCCAATGCACATTGGCTCCTAGACTCTCACTAATAAACCTCAGTGGTACAAGTGTACGACCATTTGTTGTATACGGAGCCGCTGCTAAATTAACAGGTGAACCGTTCACTTGTGCAGTCGGATTATTAAGCTGCAAAATAATAGTAGGTGTTGTAGATAGCTCTAAGTAACTACTAGCTACAAAACCTGTTCTACCGTCGGTTAATTGAACTGAATACCAACCAAAGTGGTTTTTACTAAAAACATTAGATTCATAAGTAAAGCCATTTAGGATTTTTACTTTTTGATTTTTTTGTAGATTATCGATTTCGTTACTTGTGGTTGTTGGCCCCTGTCTTAATCTAACCTTGCTAGTAACTGTTGCGTAGTCACCTTTTTTAAGTAAATGTTTACTTCGTGTCAACTGACTATTGGTTGTTAAACTTCTTTTTGCAAACTTGATATTGTCACTGCTAGTAGAATCATATATGAAGTAACTACTATCAAAAGGCAAATCTCTTAATGTTAAGAAATTTTTGGTGTTTATTACTTTAAAGACTTTTTCTTGGTAGGCATCACGGTTTCTCTCACCAGTAGCTTGTACTATAGGGCTGTTTATTGGTTTTGTCCCGTTATACGCCATAACAGCGAAATACCAGTGTTCGATAAATTCTCTTTCATGGGCATTAACTTTTGGTAAATCGTTTCTTTTAAACATCGCATCTAGCATTCTAACACCTGTTTCAATGTTATACACAATATCATTTTTTAGCCTTTCTTGGTCATAAATTTGATAGAGTGTTATCTGCATTATGCCAATACCGCCATCAGCTGTAATTATTGGACTACCATCTGTGTTAAAGTGTCTCCAGTCACTGCTTTCTACTTCGGCAATACCCTTCACAACTTCAGGGGGAACATTGAAGTCAAGTGCTGTTTCTGTTAGCAAACAATTAACCATTTGATATGATGGATTTACTCCAGGCTGTTGTTTATACCCACATCTTTCTTCAACGGTACTTTTAGCAAAACCGGTAGTTGGTAGAAGGAATAGTCCAACAATAATAATTGGGATTAGTTTGTTTATTTTCAATAGCTGTTTCATCTTAACCTCCATTAAGCAATAAGTTTTTCACTAAGAATTTATTACTCTCTTTTATAGAAAAATAAGATTGTGTAAAGAGTGTAGTTAATACTTGGTACTCTATTAATTAGTATACTCTTTTCAAATAGAAGTTGATAGATTTAAACAAAATTTGGAAAGTATTGATTACTTGGAAGGTGGAAAATTGGTCACTCACTTGACTTTGCTTGGCCTCATTTTTTATGGCTAGTCTTATAGATTTCGATAATCACACTATTTGCGGTGTAAGACAAGGGACAGTCCCCTTGTCTTTTAAAGTCCTTTAATCTATTGGTGCAGAAGTATATTTTCTAAGGACGACATATAAGATGTTCAAGAGATAAAATAAGTATGATTGGGATTTTTTTATCTTTGCCATTATTCTTTACAGAATTCCTCAAGTAGAGATGAGGTAATATATACAAGAGGTTTATGTGGATGGACAGTATATTTCCGATGCAGGGTTCTAGTATGAGACGAGGAACCTGTCCCTCTGTCTCTTTATGAAAAGGTTTACATGGGAAAGGATGATTTTATGGATTTCGTAATTTGCCAAGATATGTTAAAAAATGCATCTACTAATGGTCAGTTATTTTATCAGGAGAAAGAGGCATTCAGTGGTGTAAATAAAATTGCTGGTAAGGTGATGCATGATCTGGAGTTGGTTTTCGGATACGCACCACAATCAACAAATGATAGAACAAAGCTCGGTAAACACACTATCATTTACGGAACGATCGGTCATAGTTCGATACTTCAGGAACTAGAAGAGAAGACTATGATAGATTTGTCCGAAATTACTGGAAAGAGAGAAGTGTATCTATTTCAAGTAATCAACCAACCCATTGAAGGTGTTGAAAGCGCTCTATTAATTGCGGGGAGTGATAAACGGGGGACGATCTATGGTTTATTTCATCTATCTGAACGTCTGGGTGTTTCCCCACTAGTGGACTGGAGTAGTGTAAAGCCCCAGCGTAAAGAATCATTTTCCTTGAGTGAAAACTTAAAATATATATCTAAAGAACCGTCTGTTCGTTACCGTGGCTTTTTTATCAATGATGAATGGCCAGCCTTTGGTAACTGGACGATGAAAAATTTCGGTGGATTTAATGCAGAAATGTATGATCATGTTTTTGAACTATTGTTGAGATTAAAAGGAAATTACCTCTGGCCTGCGATGTGGTCAGCTCGTTTCAGTGATGAAGGGCCGGGACTGGAAAATGCTGAGTTAGCAGATGAATACGGGGTTGTCATGGGTGCATCTCATCATGAGCCTTGCTTGCGTTATGGAGAGGAATATAAATATCTCCGTGGAGAGAATTCAATTTATGGTGATGCGTGGAATTTTAAAACGAACAGAGAAGGCATTACAAAGTTTTGGGAAGACGGTCTAAAGCGTAGCGGGAAATTTGAAAATGTCATTACTGTAGGAATGCGCGGTGAACAAGATACATCCATCATGGGGAAAAATGCTACATTAGCTGACAATATTGAATTGCTAAGAGATGTAATACAAACGCAAAATCGTTTAATACAAGAAAATGTAAATCCTAATCTCTCAGAAGTACCAAGGATGCTAGCTTTTTATAAAGAAGTAGAACCTTTCTTTTATGGAGATAAAGATACACCAGGGTTAATGAACTCAGAGGAACTTGAAGATGTGATTTTAATGCTCTGCGATGATAATCATGGAAACCTTCGAACGTTACCAACGAAAGAAATGCGTGACCATAAAGGTGGTTACGGGATGTATTATCATTTTGATTATCATGGTGGACCTATATCTTATGAATGGATTAACAGTTCTTACCTCCCGAAGATATGGGAACAGATGACGATGGCTTACGACTTTGGTATTCGCGATCTGTGGATCGTCAATGTTGGTGATGTTTGTACGCAAGAATTCCCATTATCCTATTTCCTCGATATGGCTTATGACTTTGAAAAATGGGGAACAAATGCTTTAAATAAAACGGATCTATATACTAAACAATGGATTGAAAAGCAGTTTGGTGGTGTGTTCGGTCCAAATAAAATGGAGAAGATACGTGAGCTACTGACGGGTTATACAAAGATTGCTCATAATCGTAGACCTGAGCATATGAATGCAGATGTCTACCATCCTGTGAATTACAAGGAAACGGATCAATTATTAGCTCGAATCGACTACCTTTTGGATCTTGCGGAGGAACTTTATAAGCAGGTCGATCCTGAGCATTTTCCAGCTTACTTTGCACTAGTTTATTATCCGACTGTAGGAAATCTTAATCTACAAAAGATGTGGTTACTCGCTGGAAAAAATCATTACGCTGCAAAACTAGGGAAAATGGAAGCAAATAAACTTTCTGAACAGATTAAAGAATGTCTAAAAAGAGATCGAGAGCTAGTGGAGCAGTATCATACGATTGAGGATGGCAAGTGGTACGGTATGGGACTGTCTGAACATATTGGTTTTGTTCATTGGAATGAAGATGAGTGCCAGTACCCAATCTTAATGAATGTCATGCCTGCAAGCAAGGCAAGACTGGTCGTTACAGTGGATGGTACGGATCAACATAGCGAAGGTAGCCCATGGCATAAAAACAAGTTATATTTAAATGACTTTTTAGAGCCGGATGTTGAAGAAGCTTCTTTTACAATCTCTAGTATTAGTGACCTCCAAGCTGAGTTTAAGATTACGTGCGATCATCAGTGGCTAATATGTTCTAAGACTAGCGGTACTTTAGATGGTCTCGAAAAAACAAACGAAAAAATCGATGTGAAAATTAATCGTAGTGCAATGAGTGGAGAAACAGAAGGTAGTATTGTAGTGGAAACGCCGGTAGGTACTGTTACGATCGTTGTAAACGCATCACCAATTGACGTAAGTAACTTCCCAGAAAAGACTTTCGTTGATACAAAAGGATTTATTTCTATTGAAGCAGAACACTTTATTTTAACTCAGGAAGCTAAGAGCGAGCAGGGTGATGTTCATAAATTTGAGGTGCTTCATGTTTATGGGAAAACATTATCAGCGGTGAAGGCATTCCCAACAACAGAATACTTTACTCCTGGAAAAGATGCTCCTTACCTGGAATACCAATTCGTCGTACAAGAAGCTGGAAAACATGAGTTGGAATTATACATGCAACCATCTAACCCTGTATCGAATGATTACAAAATATTATGTGGGATCCGAGTAAATGACGATGAAATTAACATCGTTAATACACTTCCAGAAGGGTATCGAGTTGATGATCACAACTGGGCAATCCGTGTGCTAGATAATATTGACAGACATGTGAGTAAAATAAATTGTCATCAAGGGATAAATACCTTACGTATATACGCAGTTAGCCCGGGATTTGTATTAGAAAAGCTCGTTATCTATCCAGAAGGAAAGAAACCTGCCAATAGCTATCTAGGACCTACAGAAACATATTATGTAGGAAGATAACTTTTTTGGGTGCCTGGCACCTTCCGTGGACATTTACGGAGAAAAGTCTATATTAGGCGGACGTTTTTAAGGTACACCGGTGGCCGTGAAAGGGATTAGAAAGAGGGACATAGTCCCTTTTTCTAATTGTAGCCATAAAGGTTAGGGCAGGAACCTGTTCCCGTGCCCCCTCATTAGAAAAATATGAGGTAAATCGGTTAGTGGAGGTTATTTGATTGGATATGTGTACGTGTGCTTATGCTAAGATAATGAAAAAAAAAGGCTTTTTTCGTAAACATTGTGGCTTTTTTACCCTAAAATAATCGGATAAATACCCTAGATGAAGATATCAGCCAATAAATTATGTAAGAAAAGAGCAATACTTACTAACTTAGTTGTGAATTCTCAGTATTTTGTGTAAAAATCCGGCTTTTGGGATTTTTACGAAAGCAACAAACTTTGCAAAAATAGCCATAAAAAAAGAGGTCTAGCAAACATAACTCGTTTGTTAGACCCCTTTTTCATGTAAACCTATCCAATAGAGGAAACGATGCATATATTCCAAACAGTGATTTCACAATCTATAATATTTATAAGGAAAAAAGATGGCGTGATTTTTCCCTTTCCCTCTGTCTTTGATAAGACAAGGAACCTGTCCCCGTGTCCCCTTACATTTGCTTACCTAGGGCCTTATTAGCTAAATTCACATCGTTTTGGAGAAGCTGAGTTAAGCTATAAGCAGGATAATAGCTTCTTTCGTGCATGTAGGCAAAGATTTTTGCATGCAAGTCAATGGCATTATTCAATTGCTTCTTTAACACTCTTCGTAATTCAGGAGTAGCTGTTTCTGTAATCGCAATACTGTAGTTTCGAACAGATGTCTTAGCTAACCCGAGAAGGTCTCCTGCATAAAATGGAAGATCATCATCGCGATACTCATCAGTTCTCTCAGGGCGAGGGGCTAAGTCAAAAAATTTAAGTAACTCTCGTATATTTGTACTTATACCAGTGATAGCTTCGGCGTAAATAGATTTTAACGTCGGACAAGAAATATCCTTATACGCTTTCTTTAGTTTCATAAGCCCACCTGCTTGAAAAGCTACTAACTCATGAATTTCCAATGTTTCGTGCCAAGCCAGGTGCCTTGGTGTAGTGCCTTTCTTTGAAAACGTTTGTTCCATTATTCTGCCTCCCTAATGAAAAAATTCTATATACCATATTCGCTCTTCAAAAATTGGTATTTTGTCTCGGTAATTTAAATATGTCAATGTGTAACTTTCTCTTTTTAAAAACGTCTTTAGTAATGTTTTCATAAGTGAAATAATACTTATGTAAAAATAAAGAAAATTTGTAACATAAATGTTATAATTGATAAAAACAATTTGAAATATTAAAAAGATACAGAATAAGAGGAGGCCTTTCAGTGCAAGAAAATCAAACATTTATGGTTAAACACCCACTTATTAATAAAGTTGTCGAGAATGTAGAGAAGGTCGTAGTTGGAAAACGAAAAGAGGTTACCTTAAGTCTTATTGCCATGTTGAGTGGTGGCCATGTTCTTTTAGAGGATGTGCCAGGAGTAGGAAAGACGATGATGGTACGAGCTATTGCTAAATCTATAGGAGCGAACTTCAAACGTATTCAGTTTACTCCCGATTTATTGCCTTCAGACGTGACAGGCGTATCTGTTTATGATCAGAAAACAATGGAATTTAAATTTCGCCCAGGTCCAATTATGGCCAATGTTGTGCTTGCGGATGAGATTAATAGAACTTCACCAAAAACACAGGCTGCTCTTTTAGAGGCTCTTGAAGAAGCCAGTGTGACAACAGATGGGGAGACTCGTCAATTAGAGAAGCCGTTCTTTGTTATGGCTACGCAAAACCCAATTGAGTATGGCGGAACTTACCCATTACCAGAGGCTCAACTAGATCGCTTTTTGTTTAAGTTTAAAATTGGTTATCCTTCTCACCAAGAGGAGATGGAAGTCTTAAATCGAGTAGAGAAACAACACCCGATTGAACAAATTGATGCAGTTCTTTCATTAGAAGACTTATTAGATATGCAAAGGGAAGTAACAGAAGTTTACGTTGATGAGTCTATTAAGTCTTATATTATCTCCATTGTAAATGAAACAAGAGATCATAACTCTGTGTATTTAGGAGCAAGTCCGAGGGGATCGATTGCCTTGATGAAAGCGGCTCAATCTTTAGCTTACGTTCAGGGTAGAGAATATGTTATCCCTGATGATATCAAGTTTTTAGCGCCTTATGCTCTAGGACACCGAATCATTTTAAATTCAGATTCAAAGTTTGCGAATGTGTCAACAAAAGTAGTCGTTAACGAGATTATTCAACGTGTGAAAATCCCAGTTAGGAAAGAAGCTGTTCGCTAATGAAAAAGTATCAGCCGATTTTAAAGGTGATTTTCCTTATATTGATTGGAATTTCAACCTTTGCTTATGCGATGTTTCAAGGTGGATTTGTAAGTTGGTTCCTATTTTACACAACGGCACTGGTTTTACTAACTACAGTTGTTTTTGCCATCATGCCTATTGGCGTAGTGACAGCAACTAGAAAAGTTAATGCTGAGAGATTAGTAGCTGGCGAGGATCTACGGGTAACCATTACCCTTTCGCGTAAATATCCCTTTCCGTTTCTCTTCTTTCTTATAGAAGACGTAATTCCTACTGATTGGAAACTTAAGAATAAGAATATTAATTCGAAGCAAATTCTTTATCCCACCTTTGAAAAACAATTAACGTATAATTATACGATTAGACAGCCTAAGCGGGGAGAATACCAATTTTCTAAGGTGAACATTCGAACAAGTGACTTGTTTGGACTTTTCACGAAAGCAAAAGAAGTACCGGTACTAACAGAAGTCGTTGTTTACCCAAGCTTCCAAGAACTTAATGATTGGGATGTCTACAATGAAAATGAGGCAGAAGCTTATATTACATCACAACGGATCATTGAAGATGTTACGTCGGTAGCAGGTTCAAGAGAGTATGTTCCAGGTGATCGTCTGACGAGTATCGATTGGAAAGTTACGGCTAGAATTAACAAGTTAATGACAAAAGAATTTGAAGAATATTTAGGTCAACGATTTTTAGTTGCATTTGACTGTTCGATTAAGGATAAGAGCGACGCAGTAGTTTTTGAAAAAGCAGTCGAATTAGCCACATCGTTTACAGTCCATAGCCATAAGCATCACTATCATCTTGGTTTACTCTCTATTGGAAATGATGTAAGTCGTTATCCAATTCACTACGGTGAAAATCACCAGGCAAGTATGTTAGAGCACCTAGCAAAACTGAATTTCCATCTGGGTAATGTCTTTGATTTTATTTTTGTAAAAGAAATTCATAAGATAACTGCTGACACAATAGTCGTTATCATTACGACGCGAATAACCGATGATTTGATTGAAAACGTACGAAGATTAAAAAAGAAGAGGGTACAAACGGCATTTTGCTTTGTATCAGGGAATCGTGATCTTACTCTTTATGAGAAACATAAGCTAGAACTGATCAGCAAACTAAGTGTTCCTTATTATGTTGTAGGGAAAAACACGTTCAAAATTGATCTGCAAGGAGGTGAAGCTGTTGCTCAAGAATCATAACATCTTCTACTTCCCGATGGCGCTCTCCTATATTCTAGGGTTTATTGTTTTATGGGAATGGCTTCGTCCGTTGCCGATTATTACTGACACAGGAAATATCTATGTGTTTGTCTGGTTTATTCTATTTTGCTTTTTTCTAATGTATATTCGATTAGTAGGTTATATCGCTATTCCTAGTATATTTATAGCGATGATGTATGGCTTACACACAATTTTCTTTGATGGTCATTTTCTCAGAGAAGGAATTGCAACCGTTGTCTGGTTTGGAGAAGACCTAGCTAGGAACATAACCTTCATAGTAGGGAATGATTTGAACGCCCTATCTTTTGAGTTTCGTAGTTTTTTATTATTTATTGTACTAGCAATTATTAGCTATCTCATCCACTTCTGGCTTTGTCATGTGAAGAGGATCTCGCTCTTTCTTTTAGTAACACTTATCTATGTAACTGTTATTGATACGTTTACTCTCTATGACGCGAGTGGTGCAATTATTCGCTTGGTGATTGCTGGATTTTTTCTAATGACGTTGTTATATAAAATGCGCTTAGAAGAAAAAGAACAAGTAAAAAGCGATTACTTCAAAGGGCAAGCGTGGATAAATAAATTAACCGTGATAATTGCAGCTGTAGCAATCATCGCTTATTTTTCACCGAAGTATGCGCCAATTTGGCCAGACCCAGTTCCGATGTTCACAAGTGCTATGGGTGGAGAAGGTGTTGGCGTAGGTACTCCAGTTCGCACGATTGGCTATGGGTATAACGACGAACAGCTAGGCGGTGGATTTACCCATGATGACACTGTTGTCTTTAGGGCTAGAGCAAAAGAAGGTCATTATTGGCGTGGAGAATCAAAAGAGGTATACACAGGTAGGGGCTGGCAGTCTGTTGATCCTCAGTTAAATAGAACGTTCCGTTATAGTGATTATTATGACAACAAAGTGGCGGTACAAATGTACGATCTAAGTGTTGCTCAGGAAACAAATGAGGCAACAATTACGATGGTTAATGACCACCGCTATTGGCATCTTTTTTATCCTGGTGAGCTTTCAAAGGTAGATCGAGATGGGATAGTCTTCTATTCGGGAGAGGAGGACTCGCAGTTTTTAATTGACTATGTCAGTGGCAAAGTAGGGACTACTACTGATGATGGGAAACCTTTATTTTTGAAGGAATATGCGCTAACCTATCAATCGCCTAAGTTTTCTGTCGGTCAGCTTAAGAATTCGTCTAATAACGATCCTGAACATATTCAGGAAGTATATTTGCAATTGCCTGAACTTCCAGAACGTATCGGAGAATTAGCTGTTGAAATCACAGGGCAGCATGATAATCGTTATGATAAAGTCAAAGCTATCGAAGGCTATTTTTCAAGAAACGGCTTTCTCTATGAAACGACAGAAGTAGCTGTACCTGCAGAAGGGCAAGATTATGTTGATCAATTTTTATTTGAAACAAAACAGGGTTATTGTGATAATTTCTCAACATCAATGGTTGTCATGCTTCGTACACTGGATATTCCCGCTAGGTGGGTAAAAGGCTTTACTCAAGGAGTACAAACTGGCCGGTTTGGTACCTATAACGAGTACGAAATTTCAAATGCCAATGCTCACTCATGGGTAGAAGTTTACTTTCCTGAAGTAGGTTGGGTGCCATTTGAACCAACTAAGGGTTTCAATTCTTCGTTTGAATTTATAGAAGATCAGCAAGAGATAGATTTAATCGGAAATAATGAAGAAAATCAACGAGAAAATATTGATAGACCGCAAATAGATCCAGAAAATCCATTTTTGCCATTAGAAGATGGGGTGGATTTAGAAGGGGGCTATGAGCCGTCTGGTGGATTAACTACTGAAGAGAACCTTAAGACATTTAAATTCCCGTATGAGGTATTCTGGATAATACTCGTGGTAACTTTTGTTGGTTTCCTTATCTATAAAAATCATCAAAAATTACTTACACTCTTCTTTTTGTATGTATTTAAACTAAAATCTAATGAAGAAGATCATTTTATAAGAGCATATGAACGATTGCTCTGGTTACTACAGCTTAATGGCTATCGACGTGATCCGGACGAGACATTACGTGAATATGCTAAACGTATTGATGAGAGATTATCAACAAGTGATATGAGTGTACTGACCCTTCGCTATGAAAAACTATATTACGGGAATGCAAAAGTTGATCATAGTTGGAGAGAAAACAAAGCTCAGTGGGAAGTTTTAGTGAAGAAATTAAGTTCTTAAACAATGTTCTAGCGATAAGAGTGTATTTTAAGTAAAAGACGAACAATATTTTACTTAAGTATTTATGATAATAGTAAAAAAATGCACTCTTGCGCTTTTTGTAGTCGACTGTTACAATAATTGCGTAATTAATGTCGAACATTGTAAAAATACCTTCGTATATCCTTAGGAATATGGCCTAAGAGTCTCTACCGGATTGCCGTAAATAATCTGACTATGAAGGCAGAACTTACTCTTTTCTTAGTATTTTGTTTAGAAACGAGACTTTGTTTTAGAAACAAAGGGTGTTTATATTAAACTAGGATTCTGCCTTTACTTGATTACTAGCCCATGAAACTTCACAGGATAACTCTCATAAGGGTTGCTTAGCTGTGAAATACTTAGTATAGGGCTTAATAGTAATCAGTTGGAGTTACTGTCTTCCTCTATTCAGGAAGTGAGTAACTACTTCGTAAAGGTTGGTTCTAGTTTTTTTGTTGTTAAAAGAGTAAGCTATAAGGAAAATTAGAGTAGAGGATGGAGTTTTGAGAATGGAAAATAGTAATGAAAAAATTGTTGTTTTGGATTTTGGTGGTCAATACAATCAATTGATTGCACGTAGAATTCGTGATCTTGGTGTTTTTAGTGAACTACATCCAAATACGATCAGTGCTTCTGAAATAAAAGCAATGAACCCAAAAGGCATTATCTTTTCGGGTGGTCCCAACAGTGCTTACGCAGAAGGGGCTCCAAAATGTGATGAGGAAATATTTGAGCTAGGTATTCCTATTTTAGGTATTTGCTATGGTATGCAATTAATGTCCCTTCATTTTGGTGGAAAAGTTGAAGCTGCTAACCACCGTGAATATGGAAAAGCGATGATTAAGGTAGTAAACCCAACTAAGTTATATGCTGATCTTCCAACGGAGCAATCTGTTTGGATGAGTCATGGTGACTTAGTAGTAGCTCCTCCAGAAGGGTTTGTTGTTGACGTTACAAGTCCATCTTGTCCGGTAGCAGCGATGAGTGATGTGTCTCGTGGTCTTTACGGAGTTCAATTTCACCCAGAAGTACGCCATTCTGAGTACGGTAATCAACTACTAGAAAACTTTGTTTATAAAATTTGTGAATGTGCAGGCAACTGGTCAATGGAAAACTTCATTGAAGTAGAAATGGCAAAAATCAAAGAACTAGTTGGTGATCGAAAAGTACTTTGTGCCCTAAGTGGTGGTGTAGATTCTTCAGTTGTAGCCGTTTTAATTCATAAAGCAATTGGTGATCAATTAACGTGTATGTTTATTGATCATGGGCTACTTAGAAAAGATGAAGCGGAAAGCGTTATGAAAACATTCTCTGAAGGCTTCAACATGAACGTTATTAAAATTGACGCTCAAGAACGCTTCTTATCTAAATTAGCAGGTGTGAAAGATCCTGAACAAAAACGAAAGATTATTGGAAATGAATTTATTTATGTGTTTGAAGAAGAGGCAACAAAGCTAGAGGGAATGGATTTCTTAGCTCAAGGAACTCTTTATACAGATATCGTAGAAAGTGGTACAGCAACAGCGCAAACAATTAAGTCTCACCACAATGTCGGTGGCCTACCAGAAGATATGAAGTTCAAATTAATTGAGCCGCTGAACACGTTATTTAAAGATGAAGTAAGAAAAGTAGGAACAGAGTTAGGAATTCCTGACGAAGTTGTTTGGCGTCAACCTTTCCCGGGACCAGGACTTGGTATTCGTGTTTTAGGTGAAATTACTGAAGAAAAATTAGAAATTGTTCGTGAAAGTGATGCAATTCTTCGTGATGAAATTAAAAAGGCCGGACTTGAACGTGAAATCTGGCAGTACTTTACGGCTCTTCCTGATATGAGAAGTGTCGGTGTCATGGGAGATGCAAGAACATACGATTACACTGTAGGTATTCGTGCGGTTACTTCTATTGATGGGATGACATCAGATTGGGCGAGAATTCCTTACGATATACTGGAAAAAATCTCAGTACGAATCGTAAACGAGGTAAAGAATGTAAACAGAGTTGTTTATGATATTACTTCTAAACCACCAGCGACTATTGAGTGGGAATAGAAAACACGAATAATTTTATCGTTTTAATATAAAAATGTTCGTTTTTGTTATTGACTTTGTCGGATTTTGTTGATAAACTCACATTGTAAGTAACTGAAATGTGAACTTAATAAGGTTTCGTATATACTCAGGAATATGGCCTGGGCGTCTCTACCGAGCTACCGTAAATAGCTTGACTACGAAGAAAGTACTTAATATATAAGCTTTTGTATATATTAAGTGATGTTTCTTGTTGTCAAAGCTCCAGGTAGATAAAACTATCTGGAGCTTCTTTTGTTTCTGAGTAAAAAAGGAATAAAAGGGAACTTAAAGCTAACGATAAATAATGTTAGCAAAATCAAAATAGAAATTTTGAGGAGGAACTATTAATAATGGATCGTTATTTTGGTTTTAAAGAGCACGGTACTTCGTATCGTCAAGAGATGGTTGCAGGTCTTACAACGTTCTTATCTATGGCTTATATTTTATTTGTAAATCCGTTAATCTTAGGTGATGCTGGCATGGATAGTGGTGCTGTTTTTACAGCGACTGCCTTAGCTGCAGCAATCGGGACGTTAATTATGGGTGTTCTTGCAAAATATCCAATCGCCTTAGCGCCGGGTATGGGGCTTAATGCATTCTTTGCTTATGGTGTTGTAATAGGAATGGGTATTCCTTGGGAAACGGCTTTATTTGGTGTATTTTTATCTGGTCTTATCTTTATTCTTATTACCGTAACTAAGGTTCGTGAAACAATTATTAATGCAATTCCAATTGAATTGAAATATGCAGCGGCAGCTGGTATTGGTTTGTTTATCGCATTTATTGGTTTAAAAAATGCAGGAATTATCCTTCCTTACCAAGCAACACTAGTGACATTAGGGGATATTACTCACGGTGCCCCGCTACTTGCGATGTTTGGTCTAGTTGTTACAGTTATCTTTATGGTTCGCGGTTATAAAGGTGGAATTTTTTACGGCATGATCCTAACTGCAATTGTTGGGGTAATTACTGGGATTGCACCAATGCCAAGTGGTATTATAGGTTCTATCCCGAGTTTAGAGCCGACTTTCGGTGCGGCATTTTCGATTAATTTTTCTGAAGTTTTTACAGTTAGTTTACTAGTTGTTGTATTAACTTTCTTATTTGTTGATTTCTTTGATACTGCAGGAACGTTATATGCGGTTGCTAATCAAGCTGGTTTTGTAAAAGACAATAAGTTACCACGTGCAGATAAAGCGTTACTAGCTGACTCGTCAGCTACATCGATTGGTGCTATCTTAGGTACATCAACAACAACCGCTTATATCGAGTCTGCATCAGGTGTTGCTGCGGGTGGGAGAACTGGATTTACTTCAGTGACTACAGCATTCTTATTCTTAATCGCGTTATTCTTCTCGCCGCTACTAGTTGTCTTTATGGAAACTCCAGCTGTTACAGCGCCAGCATTAATCGTAGTTGGGATTTTAATGGCATCTTCATTATCTTTAATTGATTGGAAGAAGTTCGAAATTGCAGTTCCTGCTTTCTTAACAGTACTAACTATGCCGTTAACTTTTAGTATTGCTCACGGTATCGCGTTAGGTTTCATTTTCTACCCAATTACGATGGTAGCGAAAGGGAAAGCGAAGGAAGTTCATCCATTAATGTATGTATTGTTCTTCGTATTCATTGCCTACTTTGTATTCTTAGACTAGAAAATAAGCTTGCTATCCTTAGTGGTAGCAAGCTTTTTATTTTTGGTTGAAAGTTTTTGAGGGAAAACGTTGACTTACTCGGATGGTGATGGTATATTAATTAAGTCGCTGATTTGAACAGCTGACAGAAACAAAAAAAGTTGTTGACATGGTCATTTGAATATGTTACAATTAAGATCTTGTTGCCGTGAAGGTAGCAGATAGTTCCTTGAAAACTGAACACACAGCCAAGCGAATTAAAGAGATAGTAAATATCTCGTCAATGAATTATTTTTTTTGAGCTATATCAAACACTTTTATGGAGAGTTTGATCCTGGCTCAGGACGAACGCTGGCGGCGTGCCTAATACATGCAAGTCGAGCGAACAATTGAGAGCTTGCTCTCAATTGTTAGCGGCGGACGGGTGAGTAACACGTGGGCAACCTGCCCTGTAGACTGGGATAACTTCGGGAAACCGAAGCTAATACCGGATAATCTTTTGGACCACATGG